>JACJXT010000011.1:1533437-1840124 GCA_020636535.1 Chitinophagales bacterium | reverse complement strand
AGGTTTAATTCCAAATCCACAAAAAAATTATACTGAAAATGTTTTGGTGTACGATTTCAACAAAAACTTAAAATCCATTTATCAACCTTGGGTAGAAAAACAGTTTGCAGAAACTATTTATAATGATTTAAATATAGCTTCAGAAGAGGAATCGTCTTCTATAGAAAGTTGGGTGAATTATGAGTTTAATAAAAATAAAGATTATTACATCTATGAATATCAAACAGAAAGAAAGCGAGCATTAGAAGCACAAATCAATAATTTTTCACTAGCCGAACGACCAGTAGATTTGTCGGAAGAAGAGGAAGAAAAAATGAGTACACTTGTAGCATCTGCTTTTGATGAAGTAGAAGACGACTCTATTAGTTATGAAAGTGAAACACCAGTAGTTATTCCATACTTAACCGTAATGAATCCGTATGACGACAAGTTGTTGTTTAAAACCAATTTGCCAGTAGCTACAGACGCAGAAAATAATGTGTATGTAAATACCAATCTAGCGTTATTTAAATTAAAATACAATGAAAAAAGTAAAAGTATAGAACCAGTTTGGAATGTAGAACCACAAAATAGAATGTACAACAATTGTTTTTATGAAATTCCAGGACAATTGCATATTGGAAGTGGAACAGCACCAACTGTACTTACTATAGATGATAAATCATATATTACAATTACAGATAATGATAAAAACATTAATTTATTAGTGTATGATGAAAATGGCAATATTGTTTCTAAAGATGCTGTTTTTACTAATAATAGAGGAGCAGCATGTAATACACCAGTACAAGTGGTAGGAACTTCTTTATTATTGAGCAATGCATTTAAAGTAGATAATGTACATACTGATGGTGCTTTAGAAAAATTTGATTTCAGACATACTAGCATTAATAAAGGTACTTTAAAAAATCCTAAATTTGTAGAAGCAGTGTCTTGGTTTAGAGATAATTCGTTCAAAGATATGCATCAAGCTACAATAACTAATTTAGGAGCTCCAGTTATTTTAAATAGTAAAATTTATAATTTGTCTTTAAACGAAAATGATATTAATATACAACAAGTAGATTGGAGTGATGCTGCTTATAATTCAACAGCAACTAATGTACTAGATGACTTAGATAAAAAGAACAACAAATACTTAGAAAATAATATCAAACAAAGATCTATTGGTTTTAGTAATAAAATTATTTTACCATTACAAAATCATTTATTACTAATTGAGTAATTTGGTTATTGTAAGATTGATTATTAGAGATTAGACTATTTTATTCTGCTCTTATGTATGTAATAATTGGAACAATTTCAGTGCCAAAATCAATTGTTAATTCGTTATCAGAACAATAATAGTTTGCAAAATCATGATAATTGCCATCTTCCATTTGTTGATATATTTTATTTTCTTCTGTATAAAAATGAAAATTGAAATATAATCCTTCACCTATATCCATTCTAAGTGTATCATCAGTAGTAATCTTAAGTATCATATCATAATTTATTACACTATCTTCCTTTAGATACCAAGTTCCATAAATACAATCGTCAGTATTGTTCTTTTCTTTCTTGCAAGAAACAATTGCAAGTACAGCAATAATTAAACTCAATAAAGTTAATGTTGTTTTCATAATATGAATGTCAAATATACATTTATTTCTTCAAATAAAAAAGTCGTTCTATGAAAGAACGACTTTAAAATATTTTATTTTTGGTGCTATCAAGTATATTTTCTCATGACATGATTAAAGCATGGAATATGTTAGGAGGAAACTTCCGACAACACGAAAAATTTTAAATAAGTCTTTACTAACTTCCAAAAAATATTCGCCGATGGCAATTTACTTTTTGTGGTAGTGTGTTAATGAAATTCGGTATGCTCTATTTATCCCAAATTACGCATTAGGAAAAAATAGGTTTTGATTTTGTTTGTTTTTAAGGTTGCGTAGCTATGTCACGCTTTACTGCTTATAAGCTAGTGCCAATAAAGTTGAAGTACTACGCACTTCCTATTTAGAACTAGAAGTATGAAATACTACAGCTAATGACCAACAACCAATGTCTAATAACTAATTCCTAATCTTTCTTAAAAGCAAACGAACTAACTATAGATATCAATAAACCAAATATCATAGTAGATATAAAACTCATTATTAACATAAAAGTTGGACTTATAAAAAAACTACTCATTTCCATTGCTTGTTCTATCTGTTCTTCGGTCATACCTTTAGCTTCCATTTTTTGTCTAGAAACTTCCATTACAGCATGCATAAAATTAGCATCTATAAAATTTACATAAATATAAAAAAACAAAACAGATACTAATGCTATAATAAATGACATTAAAATACCACTTTTAAAAAGCGTACTAAAACTAGTATCATTTTGGCTGTCTCTCACGGTTTTAATTCCTACAACTAAAACAATTAACATTACTAAAGTAGATAACCATTTTGCCCAAGTTTCTAATTGCATGCCTGCAAAAAATAAAACAATAGTTACCAATATAGATGCTAACGAACCAATGATGCCAAACTTAATAGCAATCGGTTTCCAGTCTTTTTCATTATACTCTTTTAAATTATCCATGGTTTATAAATTTAATTTGATTAAATTAGTGCTTCTTTTTTAAATATGGATACAATATTACAATTTTTTCACGAGAATATATATTGGATAAAACTAATATCTATTCCTTTTGTAGCTGGATTTATTGGTTGGTTAACCAATTGGCAAGCAATAAAAATGACTTTTGAGCCACTCGATTTTAAAGGTATTAAAATTGGACCAATTCCTTTAGGTTGGCAAGGCATCATTCCAGCAAACCGACTTAAAATGGCAGAAATATCTGTGAAATTAATGACCGAAAAATTAATTTCTGTAGAAGATATTTTTGAAAAACTAGATCCAGATGATATTGCCAAAGAAATATCACCACAAACACAAGCACTAGCAGAAGAAGTGGTTAGCGAAGCCATGATGAAATATCAACCTGCTATTTGGAAAAACACACCACAAGTACTCAAAAATCAAATATTTAGTAGTGCAGCTAAAGATATTCCAGGTGCTGTTAGAGACATGATGGAAGATTTAAAAACTAATATTCATTCTTACATGGATTTAGAAACACTTTGTAAAGATGCACTCATTAAAGATAAAACATTAGTCAATGAAATATTCTTAAACTGTGGCGAGCAAGAATTTAAATTTATAGAACGCTCTGGTTGGTATTTCGGATTTTTATTTGGTATTCCTCAAATGATTTTGTGGCATTTTTATCCAGAAGATTGGATGTTGCCAGCAGCAGGTGTTATTGTAGGATATTTTACTAATTTTCTGGCACTTAAATTAATTTTTAATCCATTAAAACCAATTAAAATATTTGGCTTTACTTTTATTGGATTGTTTATTAAACGACAAAATGAAGTGTCTGCCGAATATGGTAAAATCATTGCAGATAGAGTGTTGTATTCTGAAAATCTTTGGGAACACATGTTAAACCGACAAGGTGGAAAAGCGATGTACGATTTAATAGAAAAACATGTCAACCAAAGTTTAAACCAAGCAACAGGCAGTGTGCCACAACCAATTTTAACTATGCTAGAAGGTTCTAAAGTATATTCCGACTTAAGAGAAATGATAGTAAAAAATATGGTAGCTCGTTTACCTAATAAATTTAAATATCTACACGATTTTACAGATGCTACTTTTGATATAGAAGGAACATTAAGAGAAAAATTACAAGAATTGCCACCAAAAGATTTTGTAGGCGTATTGCGTCCAGCATTTGAATCAGAAGAGCTAAAGCTAATTTTAGTAGGAGCAGCACTAGGTGGAATTGCAGGTTTCTTACAATGGGCTTTCGTTTTTGGTGGCTTGGGTTGATTTAAAACTTTTACTAATATTTCTTGTCATATGACAATTTCTATTTCTATCAAAGGCAATATCTTTGCATAAAAATAATTTATGGCAACAAGTACAAGTATAGACTTACAACTTCCATACAAGGTTAAAGATATCAATTTAGCTGATTGGGGAAGAAAAGAAATAGAATTAGCCGAAGCAGAAATGCCAGGGCTAATGGCTTTAAGAGAAGAATATGGCAATTCAAAACCACTAGCAGGTGCAAGAATAGCTGGTTGTTTACACATGACTATCCAAACAGCGGTTTTAATTGAAACACTAGTACATTTAGGTGCAGAAGTTCGTTGGTCATCTTGTAATATTTTTTCTACTCAAGATCATGCTGCTGCTGCTATTGCTGCTGCAGGTGTTCCAGTTTTTGCTTGGAAAGGAATGAATGAAGAAGAATTCAATTGGTGTATTGAACAAACATTATTTTTTGGTTCAGAAGACAAGCCATTAAATATGATTTTAGATGATGGTGGCGATCTAACAAATATGGTGTTAGATGAATATCCAGAATTAGTACAATATATCAAAGGATTGTCTGAAGAAACGACTACAGGTGTTCACAGATTATACGATAGAATGAAAGCAGGTACACTTCCAATGCCAGCTATCAATATCAACGATTCAGTTACTAAATCTAAATTTGATAATA
Organism: Chitinophagales bacterium; assembly: GCA_020636535.1. Taxonomy (NCBI): domain Bacteria; kingdom Pseudomonadati; phylum Bacteroidota; class Chitinophagia; order Chitinophagales; species Chitinophagales bacterium. Next base: position 1,835,569 of record JACJXT010000011.1, on the reverse strand, counting down.
AATATGGTTGTAAAGAATCTTGTGTTGATGCAATTAGAAGAGCTACTGATGTGATGATGGCAGGAAAAGTTGCTGTTGTTGGTGGATATGGTGATGTTGGTAAAGGTTCTGCAGCTTCATTAAGAGGTGCTGGTTGTAGAGTAATTGTAACAGAAATTGATCCAATTTGTGCATTACAAGCTGCAATGGATGGTTATGAAGTTAAGAAAATGGCTGATGCTGTTAAAGAAGCTGATATTATTGTAACGGCTACTGGAAACAAGGATATTATAAATGGCGAGCATTTCAAAAACATGAAAGACAAAGCAATAGTTTGTAATATTGGTCACTTTGATAATGAAATTGATATGGCTTGGTTGAACAAAAACTATGGCGATACCAAAGTAGAAATCAAACCACAAGTAGATAAATACACTATAAATGGAAGTGATGTTATTGTTTTAGCAGAAGGAAGATTAGTTAACCTAGGTTGTGCTACAGGTCATCCATCATTTGTGATGTCTAATTCATTTACTAACCAAACACTAGCACAATTAGAGTTATGGTTAAATAGAGCGCAGTATGAAAACAAAGTATATGTGTTGCCTAAACACTTAGATGAAAAAGTAGCGAGATTACATTTGAAAAAAATAGGAGTGGAGTTAGATGTTTTAACTGATGACCAATGTAAATATTTAAGTTTAGATGTTGATGGACCATACAAACCAGAAACTTATAGATACTAAAATAGTATAAAAAGATATTCAAAACTAGCAGCCAGCATTTTAATGCTGGCTGTTCTGCTTAATATTTAACTGAACATAACAAATCTGTATTAACTGAAATTAATACTGTTTTTAATGGCTTTTATTGGTATTCAACCTAATTTGTAGAAAACGATTTTTGCTGGTTGTTAATTTTTATTAAAAAATACTTGCAACCGTTTTAAATTTTTTCTATCTTTATCTTAAGATAACTTTTAGTCTATGAAACAATTATACACTTTTTTAGCTTTTACTTTATTGGTCTCAAAAATAGTTAAAACTATGCACTTTAGTGCATTTCGCTTTAGCTTCTAAAAATGTTTACTTTTGTAGTATGGAATACCAAAGAGTCAATGGTCATAGCGTATCACGGCTTACAGTACATATTGTATGGGCTACAAAATATAGATATGCAGTATTGGAAGGAGATATAAAAGTAAGGTGTAGAAGTCTTTTGATACAAATATGTGAAGCAGAAGATATTTTAATATTGAAAGGAGTGGTATCCAAAGATCATATTCATATGCATATAGAATATCGTCCATCACAATCAATAAGTAGCATGGTAAAATTATTGAAAGGACGCAGTTCACGAAAATTACAGATAGAGTTTCCAGAGTTAAAGAAGAGATATTGGGGGCGTCATTTTTGGGCAATAGGTTATGGTTGCTGGAGTACAGGTAATATAACAGATGAAATGGTAAATGAATACTTAGAACATCATAGGAATCCAAATACGAACTCAAATGATAATTTTATAATTGAATAGAGAAGTACTGTCCGAAATAGGACTTTCAGTCCGTAACAAAACTATGGACTTTTAGTCCATAGTGGTTTATTTTCATTAGCTACATTTGCTCAAAATGTAAGTATAACAACAAAAATAAATGGTTTTCGCCATAACTGGCAATGTTGTGATGATGGAGCTGCGTGGAATTGTATTATTGGTAATTATCCAGATCCTCGATATAAAGTTTGGGTAGGATATAATGACGCCAATTTTTCTCAGTATATAAATAATCCAGGATTATATTGTGGTTCTACAAATTATACTTACGGAACAGATGGTGTGGGATGTAATAGTTGGAATCCTGGTACTATAAATGGGCCAACGCTAACGGGTAATGCAACAACTTTAAATGTGGAAATGCAAAGTTGGGAAGAAGATGGTTGTGGTAGCAATTGTACACCCAATACTTGTGGTATCGAAAATCTTTGGAACGACGATGATATTCGTTGTGGGCGTTTGCGTATTGGCAATATTAAATTTATGGCTTATCCTCCTTGTACAGACCATACTTATACAGGAGTTTATACTTCGGTAGTATTGTATGCAACAGGTACTGGCTTTTTGTTTATGTATCCAATTATAGATAAGCTAGGAGCAAAATAAAGGAAAAATCATCATTTTCAAATTGATTATTTTTCCAACACATTCCTGAACTGCTTGCGGCAGGCAAACCAGTTCCTTCGTTATATTCCAAAATTTTCTAGAATAACGCTCAAATGCACAACGGATTAGTCTAATTTTTTATAACCTGAGTTATACTTATCTTTACATAAGATAACTTTTCTTTAATTAAACTCTAAAAAATGTAAATTTTTTATTGGTTTATTGTTTCATTAATCTGTTTTTTTTATTTACTTTGTGTGAAATTAAGTTAAATAATAATAAAAACACATATGAAGCAATTATTCGTTTTACTATTTGTAGTACTTCTAGGAGTTCAATCATTCGCTCAAGAAGAAATGACATCAGACAATGCATCGTCTTCAGAAAAGACATCATTAAAGTTAAGAATTAGAGATAATGTACTCAGACCATTAGGTAAAGATTGGTACATTACTGTTGGTGCTGGCTATGGTATGCCTTTTTTGGCAACCAATAAAAGATCACCTTTAAAAGAAATTGGTCAAGGCGATTGGTATCAACAAAATGGCGACCTAAGCGTTAAACCAATTTTTGGAACCAATGGTGGTGGTTTTGCATTAAATATGGGTTGGGGTCATATGTTTAATAAATATATTGGTATAGATGTGTTAAATACCTTAGCTTGGCATCCAGAAAAATTAAATGCTAGAATTAATACAAAATCTAATGTTGGAATTAACTTATTAGGTTTATTAGAATTAGACTTAACACCAATTCTTGGTACAGCAGAATACTATGCAACACAAAAAACAGGAACTTTTGGCATATATATATCACCACATTTAATTATGCGTTGGGATAATGGCAAACGATTCGGTATTACAGGTAAAGCAGGTTTAGTAATGCCTATTTTTGGTAAAACAACTTCTAGAGCATTTATAGATGATAAAGCAGGAAGAATTATAGAAACACTTGCAGGTTATCCAATTTTACCATTACCAATTTTACACCAAACACTACAAGCAACAGCTACTACATCTTACAAACCAACTATTGGTGTAAGTACATCTATAGGTTTTGATATTAAAGTATCACCAAAAGTAACTTTCTTTACAGAAGCAAGAGTACAAGCTTATACTATAAAGCTTAAAGAAACTGTTTTTGATGAATTTAGTTTAAAAACAGATTTAAGAATTGGTGGTATAGATTTACCAAGTTCTATTTCAGAACCAATTTTTCAAGTCTTAGAACTACTAACCAATGGTTTAAGTTTAAATATAAATAGTGTAGATGAAGCACCTGTTTTTTTAACTCACCATAAATATGTAGATGAAATAACAGAAGAATCTAACACGGCAAGATATGGTGCTAAACAATTAATTCCATTAGATCCAAATATTCCAACAGTAGATTTAGACAAACCTATGGAAGAACCAGGACAAAGATTTAATGCGTCAACACTATATTTTAATGCTGGTTTCCGTTTCGACTTCGATTTGCGTTCTCAAAAATTAGAAGCTAAAAGAAGTAATACTACAGTAAGCAGTACTAAAAAAGCACCAAAAGAAAAAACAAGCAAAGCAGCAAAAACTAAAGAAGAGAAAGTAAAAAAAGAAAAAACACCAAAAGAAAAGAAAAGTAAAAAAACAGAACCAGAACCGTTTTATTAAAAAATAAATTTAGAATTTATTGTGTTTTTCTTTAAAACAATTTTCTTTTTTATATTTTTTTATACTCTAAGTATGAATGCTCAGTTTTTAGATTTAACTAAAAATCTAAAAACTGAACCAATTTCTGATAAATCATATTTTTATTATTCTGATAAGGAATATTATGAGGTATATAGTAATCAAGTAGATGAAATAATAGAACTTGTTCGGTATGCTAGTGCTAATAATTTGAAAATTAAAATAAGAGGGAATGGGCATTCATCAAATAACTCTACATTTCCAAGTAAGAAAGAAATTTTATTTAGGACAGATAGTTTAAATAAAATTGCAATTATTAATGATTCTACTGCCTTTATTCAATCTGGAGTTATACTTCATGAGGCTCAAGAGTATTTATATAATTTAGGATACAAGATGATTGTTGTTAATGAAGGAGGTAATGGGCCAACTTTAGGAGGATTTATATCTGCTAGTGGAATTGGTGCAAATGGAGATGTAGGTTTTTGGGAGACTATTAGAAGTATAAACCTTATTGATGGTAATTGTAAGAATATAAATATATCAAATACAGACTCTACTTTCAAATGGATATTTGGGTCAATGGGAGAATTTGGAATTATAGTAGGTGCTGAAGTGAAAATAGAAAAAATAAGTAATGAAATTTCTTTTAAATCTTCAAAATTAGAGAATAAAATATTAGAAAAATATTATTACTATTGGTTCCCTTTTATGTTTGATGTTGAAAGAATAGATTCTATAAATGCTTATTTCAATGAAATTAAAGATAGTATATTAATTGAATGTGGTTTTCAAAATTCTATTATAAAGTTAAATACAGGAGGCAATTATGTGAAATTTCAAAGCTTTAATCCACCATTGATTTATGAAAATAGACCATTTATTATATTAGGATTTAAATGCTTAATAAATAAAAATGAAGAGAATATACAGGAGAAAGTAGAAAACTTGAAATCAAAAATAATTCAAATTAAACTTGATAACAATTTGCAACTTTATTTTCAAGTTGCTACCTTTAGAAAAAATAAAGAAAACATTCTTAAATTTTTAAATAGCAAGATTTATGAAAACTACAAAGAGATTAAAGGTGTTTTTGACCCAAATAATGTTTTTGGATCAGATATTTTCTAGAATACTACTGTTTTTATTTCCTTTCTTTATAATATCATGTTCTGTTCAGAATAGAAATACAATACAAAGTCAAGTTAGTTTATATAATAAAGCAATAAACGAAAAGTCATTAGGTGTAAATGAAAATTTGTTACTATTAAATCAAAAAGAAGCACAACATATTGTGAAAACTTATGGCACTGATTCTGTATCTCTAACAGAATGTCCAATTGCCAAGAATAATATTTATTTTATAGATAGTTGTCGTAATGGAATATATAGCTTTATTAAAGATGCTAATTTTGATTCTCTATACATAAATAATGTACAAAATACAGAAAGATGCAATAATATGAAAGTGAGTTTTGTATATGGAACATTAATGAAAAATGCAAAACTAACAAATTACAATATCGTATTAATATTTACTCCAATTAAAAAAGATAATTATAAACTATTAGCACAATATTATTATGAAAAAGAATAATTATTTTATTACAATTGTATTAATACTATGCATATCTTTTTTATTAATATCTTGTAATAGAAGTACTCAAAGAAATAAAATTATTCAGAGTGTAGATTTAGAACAAGTTAGTTTAAATAGAAAGTTAACTCAAATATTAGTAAAAGATCAATTTGCACCACCTAATGTTTCTAGGATTTATGCCTATTGTAATTTAATTTATTTTTATTTTTTAGATGCTAATAATAATAATATATTGAAAGATTTAATCGATAATTGGAGCATACAAAATTATACCCAAAATCTTAATAGCATAGATAAAAATTATATTGCTCGTTTAGCATTTTTGGAGACAGCTAAGCGAATTACATATTCTGTAAATTTTTGGGATAATGAAATAGAGAAACTTAAAACAGAAATAAGCAAAAAAATAAGTGCTACTCGTCTTATAGAATTAAATAAGATATTTAATTTGTACTATAATGAGTATGTTGCCTATATTGCAAATGATAATTTTAAAAAAAGATTAGAATATCCTATATATAAAGTGATTGACTCAGCTAAAAGCTATCAGTTAACACCTCCTTACTTTAAATCAGCTATAGAACCTTATTGGAGTACACTAAGACCTTTCTTCATCAATAATGTTAATGATTATTCTTTAGTATATGATTATGATTCAGATTTTTCTACAGACAAAAATAGTTCATTCTATAAAGAAAATCTTCAAATGTATAACATACTAAATCAAAATGATTCAATAAAAAATATTGCTCTTTTTTGGGATTGTAATCCTGTACAAGTTGAACTTTATGGGCATGCAATGAAATTTAAATACAGAATGACACCAGGTTCTCATTGGATAGAAATTATTAATAGTAATATTGCTAATTTTAATTTAACTAACGAACAGACTGCAGAATTGTATATGTTGGTTTCGTTAACAATGGCAGATGCTTTTATAGTTTGTTGGAAAGATAAATATTATTATAATTCAATAAGACCAATAACATATATAAATAGATATATAGATAATAATTGGAGCTGCATCTTGCAAACACCAAATTTTCCAGAATATCCAAGCGGTCACAGTACAATTTCTACAGCAATTTCATTTATTTTAACTAAATATATAGGAGAAAATGTGCATATTGTAGATGATTCTCAGGTTAGATTTAATCTGCCAGTTCAATATTTTAATTCATTTAATGAAGCAGCATATCAAGCAGGAGAGAGTAGAATATATGGTGGTATCCATTATCGAAAAGCAATTGACGATGGCAGAGTCCAAGGAAATAAAATAGGAACATTTATATGGAAAAAATACAAAAACTTACATTACTAGTATTATTTAATATAATTTTTTTTTATTCTAAAGGTCAAGCACAAACAAAACTATTTGATATAATAAAAGGGAATGAACTTGGTGTAAATTTTATTAATAAAGTAACTGAAACAGAAAATGAAAATATTTTTGTAAAAGGATTACTATACTTCAATGCAGGTGCAGGTGTAGCTGTTGGAGATATTAATAACGATATGTTACCAGATATTTTCTTTGCAGGCAACCAAAACTCGTCTAAATTATTTTTAAATCTAGGGAATTTTAAATTTAAAGATGTCTCAAAACAATACAATATCAATACTACTACTTGGTGTACTGGTACATATATGGTAGATGTAAATAACGATGGATGGTTAGACATCTATGTATTAAAAACACAAAATAATACACCTTTAACTGGAGGAAACTTATTGTTTATAAATTATAATGGAAAATACTTCAAAGAAGAATCAGAAAAATATAAATTAAACCTAAATGATAGGTTTCTTGCAGGTACATTTATAGACTATGATAATGATGGCGATTTAGACTTATACCTTGCAAAATATCCTGATAACAGTAAAACAGGAAATAGTTTAAATTTTGATTTTAACTTAACCTATCCAAAAGAGTTTGGAAATGATATTTTTTTAGAAAATACAGATAAAGGTTTTATTAATATTTCCAACAAAGTAAATATACATAAAGAAAATGGCTTTGGAATTTCTGTAACAAGTGCAGATATTAATTTAGATGGTTTCCAAGATATTTATGTAGGAAATGATTTTGCAGAAAATGATTTTTTATATATAAATAATAAAAACAAAACATTTACTGATAAAATTAAAGAAAAAACAATACATACTTCTTTGTTTACAATGGGTGTAGATATTAATGATGTAAATAACGATTTATTACCAGATATTTTATCATTAGATATGAATCCAGAAGAACTCTCAAAATATAAAATGGATTTTGGTGGTTTTGATTTTAATATATATGAGCAAACAAAAAACAACTATAACAAACAAGAAATTCGCAATTGCCTACAATTACAAAATACAGATGGTACATTTTCAGATATAGGACAATTAGATAAAATTGCTTTCACAGACTGGAGCTGGTCGCCACTAATTGCAGACTTTGATCTTGATGGTTACAAAGATATTTTCATTTCAAATGGACAGAAAAAAGATGTTTTAAATCAAGATATTTATATGTATAAGTTAGATTCAATAGCTAGCACACTAGAAAATGGTTGGGAAGGCATTACTAATTTAAAAACACTCGAATTAGTACCTGATGCTCAGCTGCACAACTATTTATTTAAAAATATAAACGGATTAAACTTTCAAAAAAGTAATACTACTTGGCTTAACTCAATACCCTCTAAATCAACAGGTGCAGCTTATGCCGATTTTGATTTAGATGGAGATATTGATATTGTAACCAACGAATTAGACGATTATCCACTGTTTTATAGAAACAACTCAAATATATTACTTAATAAAAAATATTTAGAAATTACTCCATACTATCAAAGTAATATAGCATTTGGTTGCTACGCATTTTTATTTTATAAGGATAAAAAAATATATACAAACCTATTAACATCAAGAGGTTTTATGTCTTCTTCTCAATCTTTTTTACACTTTGGTTTAGATACAAGTATTGTTAATATAGACTCTCTAAAAATATACTATAATAATACTGAATATAGCTATTATAATTTAAAACCTAATCAAATTATAAAATTAGATTTAAACAAGTGCAACAATATAAATATTCAAAATACACCTGTAAAACCCAAAATAAACTTTGTTAAATTAGATACATTTCCTTATGTTAATCAAAATTACTACGAGCTAATGAGAAATAATATGTTATTTCAAACAGACAACATAAGTCAACCATTAGCCAATAAATATGATGTTGATAACGATAAAACGGAAGAACTTATTATTTGCAATAAAGAAAAAATAACATTTTATAAAATAAATGTAGGAGATACTTTAAATAAAGTACTCGAATTTAGCTTAAATCTATCACCAAAGTATTTTATTTCTGATTTTAAATTAGCAATCCAAAATAATAAAAAATATATAATACTATCACTAAATACCTTAGAGAATAATCAATATAGCGATTCCTTAAATTATTTGCGGTCATATGAAATATTATACACGAATAATACCTTCTCTTTACATCTAGATACTACATTTTTGCCACATATAAATTTCCCATTAACAACATTCGAAATAAATACTAACTTAGATACATTACTCATAGCAGAAGGAGCATTTGAAACAAAAGCATACAAGCAAAATATTCAATTGTACACAAAATATAATAAAAAATGGATTGAACAAGATTTAAGCAAAAACTTACTGTCAAAATATAAACTAAATCATAATATTAAAAAACTATTCTTTTATGATGTCAATAATGATAATAAGAAAGATATAGTAATATCCGGATTTTATTTGCCAATATTCGCAATACTTAATACCAATAATCAGTTCGATTCTATTTATATAATAGATTCTGCTTTAGGATTTTGGAATAACATAAAATATATTAAAGATAATACCAACGACTCTATGTATTTATTCAAGCTAAATATTGGAGAGAATTTTAGATTCAACCTAAAGTCAGAAAAAGAGATAAAACTCTACATAAATAATTTTAATAGGAATAATAAAAATAATCTAATTTATTGCACTAATATAAATAATTCAGATTTTCCAATATATAACTTTAAAGACTTTTCTACAAAATTTCCAGATACAAGGAAAAATGCCTACTCACCACTAAAGTACGCTAATTTAAATATAAATAAAATATTTAATGACGAAAAAATGATAGATACTTCTGTTGTTTATACAATTAACAATACACAATCAAAAATAAATAATAATATATACAAAGAGTTGCAAACTACTCAACTTAATGATGTACTTTTCAATGAAAATACACAAACCTATATATTCGCCGGCAATAACTATAATCTAAGACACGATTTAGGATATATAGATAATGCTTCTATAATTATAGCCAATAAATCATTTACTTCGTTCAATACTTATAATTATATACAAGACCAAATAACTCAACTTATATCAATTAAAAATTCTATATATTGTATTGGTTATCAAGGTGTTTATAGAATTAATTTATAAAAATTTGCAAATTAAAATTATTTACTTAACTTTATTTTAATAAATAGGAGAAAGCATGAATAAATTTTACAAATTAACTACTTTACTAGCGTTACTTTTCTTTGCAAACATATTGCAGGCACAAAACTATAATGATGGTCGCATTCGGCTAAGAGTTTGGTTGCATAAAGTATGGTCAAATGCTAACTGTGGAGAACTAGGCAGTCAGTCTTATGTAATTAAAGATATTAGAGTTCGTGCAGATGATGGTTCAGGTGGAAACTTTGTTACTTCACCTGCTGGTTTTAATGTTAATTTCCGAGGTGGAAATAATAGGTATTGGAATACATACTCTGGTTCTAATCAGTTAAACTCTACACAAAATGCACCATCATTACAAGGCAATGGTTATATTTTGTTCGATAGAACTTATTCAGGGACTTCTGTACCTTCTGAATTTCAAGTATTATTAGGCGAAGCATTTGAGAGCGATTGTCCTAATTCTCTTTGTGGCGGTTCTTTATGGTCTTACGAATCTTGCTGTTTATTCGGTGCAGAAAGTGATGATTTTAGAGCTTTTGGCTCTTGGACTTCAGTCGCCTTTAGAGGAGGAGAACAAGGCGAAGTAAACTATACACAACCTGTAATTTTAAATCCAGCAGACGAAAATAGTTATGCTGCTGTATTTGCTTATCAATGGGATTGGGTTACACCAGTCAAAGCTACTTGTGCTTCTCCTAAATATCAAGATGGGCCAATCAATCTAACTGTAGATTTTGTTGGCGTTTTTAGTGATATAGACTGGGATGGTGGTCTTGGTTGTGGTACTGGACTCGCTGGAGATGAGGATTTAAGATTGAAATTTAGAACAAGAGATAATTTAACAGGTACATATTCCCCTTTACCTACTACTGCTATAAAAGTAAGTCAAAATAAACCTAAATGGAATAATGTGTCTCCTGTAAACATACTTTCTAAAAGTTATACTACTGCCAACACTAATATGGAAGATTTTGATATTCAATATCTACTTTGGGAAGAAGATAGTTGGAGCTTATTCAATTGTGGTTCAGATGATACACCAGACGGAAGTGGTTTTTCTATATGGGATCCATCTTCTTATTTCTGTATTAACGGAGATGATATTGTAACTTTTGGCGAGAAATTAGATATTAATTGGCGTAATAGTCCACCAAACACCTATAACTATTTTGAAATTCCAGCAAATTTAAGCACTTCAGATTATAGAAGCTGGATGTTAAAATTCAGATATAGATGGACAATCGGTGCTCCTTCCTTAGGTACAATTTCTGGTGCTGGAGATCAATTATTATGTACTGGTACAACTACAAGTTTATGTCCAACTTCACACAATAATGTAACTTACTTCCAATGGCAAGTAGCAGATGGTACTTCTCCTGCCGGTGATGCTTGTGGTGCAAATTTAAAATGGACAGATATTCCTGGCGAAGTTTGTGAGTGTTTTACGCCACCACAAACACCTGGTACTAGAATTTATCGCCTTGCAGGTTATAATAGAAGTGGTGCTGGTAGTACAACATCTTCTGGTCAAAGATATGATTCTACTTTTTCAGAATGTACTAGAATTACTTATTTTGAGTATGCACCACCAATACAAAGTTTTGCTTGTGGGTCTACAATTTCTGCTGGTACAGCTATACCTTTTTCTGCACCAACAGCTCCAGACATTACAGCTATAGGACCAAATACTGGTTACACTTATACTTGGTCTACTTCTCCTGCTGCTACAATTTCACCTACAACAGGAGCTAGTACAAATATTACTTTCAATACACCAGGTACTTATACAGTATCTTTAAATGTAAATAATCCTTCTTGTTCTGGCTCTGCTACTTCTACATGCACCGTAAATGTAGTTGAAAATGCTTGTGGCTATATTTATGTAGATGGAGTAAATGGTAATGATGCCAATGCAGGTACACCAGCAAATCCAGTTAGGACAATAGCAACAGCACTTACAAAAGTAACATCATCTTTAAATCATATTAGGATCACAGCTGGTACTTACAATCTAACATCAAAATTAACTATACCTTCAGATGGAGTAATTTTAGATGGAGATTATGAAAAAGTAGGTGGCGAATGGCGTAAAAATAATAACCTTACAACAACTGTTAATATTAATTCTTCAAGAGAAAATTTAGTAGTTTCTGGATCTAATTACTCAGGACATTATATTGGTATAGAATCTAATACAAAAAATAATTGGAAAATATTAGATATTATATTTAATGTTAAAAACGGTGGTTCTTCAGGTACTGTATCAGGAGCTTATTTAAATAAAGGGCAAACTATATATGGTGCTTATATCTATAATTCAACAGGTTACGAGTTTGTAAGATGTCAAATGAATGTTGGTAATGCTACTAATGGTGCAAACGGTACTGCAGGTAGTAAAGGTACAGATGGTTATGTTGGTAATGCAGGAAAAAATGGCTCTTGTGATGGAAGTAATGGTGCAGGTGGGGCGACTGTTACTGGTCCTGGCACTGGTGCAAGAAAAGGAGGTAATGGTGGAAAAGGTGGAAATGGTGGCGCTGAAGGTTATACTACAGGTCAAGCTGGATCTACAGGTGGAGATGGTGGTAGTGGTCGTACTGGAGATCCAACTGCCGGTGGTGGTGGTGGTCGTTCAAGTTGTGATGGCGGAGATGGAGGCAGTGCATCGGGTGCTACAACGACGAAAGATGGTTCAACGCAAAATGGTACCACTGGAAGTCCAAATCATCCTGCTGGTTATTTAACAGCACCTACAGCAACAAGTCCATTCTGGATTCCTGCAAATAGATCGGCTAACGGTGGTGCTGGTACTGGTGGTGGCGGTGGAGCCGGCGGCGGCGGCGGTGGCGGTCAAGGTGAAAATTGTTGTTGGTGTGTTTGTAATGATGGCGGTGGAAATGGCGGTGGTTCTGGAGGAACAGGAGGTCAAGGAGGAACAGGAGGGCTTGGTGGCTTTGGTGGTGGTAGCTCCTTTGGTCTTTACCATGCAGGTACTGGTTCTGGTACTTTAACCAATTGTGATTTTAATGCAGGTGCAAGAGGAAATGGTGGAAATGGTGGAAATGGCGGTGCTGGTGGTGCTGGTGGAAATGGCGGTGCTGGTGCTTCAGCTTGTACTAGTGAAGTTGGTCGTGGTGGTAATGGTAGTAAAGGAGGAAATGGAGGCGCTGGTGGTAGAGGTGAAGACGGTGCTTATGGTTTGTCTGTTAATGTTCAAGGTGTAACACCTGCTTCCATAACTCAAAGTGGTGCTTTCTTAGGCAATGATGCTAATAATCAAATTGCAAAATATACTTTAGGTTGTACTAATTCAGAAGTTAATATTGCAAAACTAAGTGGAAATGCATTTAATTTAGGTACAATGAGTGCTACTTTAATAAATAATGTTACACCAAGTTTAGTTTCTAATACTAATGGGTCTGGTGCAAAAGATTTATATGTTTATTATACTTCAACAGGTTGGTTTAGTACTATACTTAATTCGGCATCAGAATATGTTAAGTTTATTAAAATTACAGATACAAGAAATAATCCAGTAATTAATGTAACTCCTCTAGAAATTTGTAATGAAGGAACTGTAAATCTTACCTCTACACCTAATAATCCTAATAGTTCAACACAATTTGAATGGACAATTCAAGAATCTTCTCCAGCAACTATAACTGGTTTAACTACTCCAACGCCAGTATATACTTCTACAGTAGAAGATCCAGGCGATATTACACTAGATAATACAACAACAGTAGATAAGGTATATCAAATTCGTTATCGAACAAAAGATGAATGTTGTGGTTGGTCTATACCGCAGTATCAATTTGTTACGGTAAAACCAGATCCACAACCTCCTACAACTTTACCTAAATCGCCAAATGTTGCAAATGTATGTGAGGGAAGTATGTTAACTTTATCTGGCTCTGCTAGTGGTTCATTAGGTGGTTCGGGTTCATGTGCTTACGAATATCAATATTCTACAGATAATGGTATTACTTGGAAAGATGCTAGTGGTACATTAGATGCATGGTCTACAACAATACCAAATTTTGCTTCTGTTGTTGGTACAAACCTTATTAGAGCAAGATATAATTGTACAGGTACATTAGATTGTAATCCATCTGAACCAACTCAAGTGTCTTGGATTGCAGATGAAGATGTTGTGGCTACAGCATCAGTATTCAATCAATATACTTGTGGAGACTTGCCATTTGCAACAACTACAGAATTAACAGCAAACAATCCTAGTGTTGGTTCTGGAGTTTGGACTAAGCTAAGTGGTGCTGTTACAGCTGCAACAACTTGTACAACATGTCCTAATCCAACGGTACTTGGTATTCCAGCAGGTGGCTCTGCTACATTTAGATGGACTGTTACCAATGGTGCTTGTTCTCAATATGCAGATGTACCAGTAACGGTACCAAATATTACAGCAACAAATATGGCATCAGATCATGATAATTTTGTTACTTGTGCTGTAAGAAATGGTAATACTTATTATTACTATGATAATAATGGTAAAATTTTAGCAAAAATTTATGACCATTCTACACCAACAGATGAATTACAAGCTACGGAGGTAGGTGTAGATTTGTATTATACAGATTATGGTACACCAACAGTTGCAGATGTGCCGACCGTGATGACGCTTGCTGATGGTATTCAGCCATTTTTACCAAGAAGATGGACAGTACATCCAGAAAATAGTTCAGATATAGATTTAACATTATATTTTACTATTGATGAATATAATGCTTTATACAATAGAGCTATAGGTACTAAATTCCAATTTGCGGTAATGAATGAGTTAATTTGTTCTAAATTTCCATTTGGAGGTTCTGACTTTACACCTAATTTTACAGAACCTGGTATTATTTCTGGTTTACCTGGAGAAGTATATCATCCTGCATTTGCTACATATACAGGAACTGATTTAAAAACTTATGTAACAGCAACAATTAGTGGAATAAATACTTTCTCAACATTCTATATACATCCGTATACTTGGTTAGCACCATTGCCTGTGGAATTAATTTCATTTACAGGTACAAATGTTGGCGATAAAAATAGATTAGATTGGGTTACTGCAACAGAGGTTAATACAGATAAATTTGTTGTAGAAAAAAGTATAGATGGTATTAATTGGTTTGACATCGGAGAGGTTGATGCAGTTGGAAATAGTAATCAAGAAAATAATTACTTATTATATGATAACTTACCAGTTATAGGCAATAACTATTATCGTTTAAGAATTATAGATTTAGATGCTACATTTAAGTACAGTAATATTATTAATATTCCATTGTCAGCTTCTTCTTCTACAGGTATAGTTAATGTTTATCCTAATCCAACTACACACAATATTAATATTGTAGTATCTTCTAAAGTAAACCAAGATGCAACATTCCAAATATTTGATGTACTTGGTAAACAAATGATTTTTGAAACTAAGGCATTAAATACTGGTTTAAATACTTTAAATTATAATGTAACTCAGTTTGCAAAAGGTGCTTATATTATTAAGGTAGTTGACTCAGAAGGAAAAACTTATCAGCAGAAATTTATTAAAGACTAAATTTGCTATAAATATTATGCAATTAAACAAAAAGGACGATATTAATTATCGTCCTTTTTTGTTTTATATAAACACATTAACTAATTGCTACTTTTTTAAAACTTTAAAAGTATACTGCATTTTTTTTTATTTTTACCATAAATTGTTTGTTAGACTTCGTAATAATTGATTTAGCGACCTTCAATAAATTTAGCGAAAACAGACAAAAAAGCGTTAACAAATATTGTTGTTTGAGTTCCGAATATTTATTTCGGAACGAGTTTCAAGATTTGTAGTTTTTTTATTTAGTTTTAGCGTGAAGAATTTATTGAAGTCTTGATTTTTTGTAACTTTTGTATCAAGACAAAAGTTAATACAAACTAAACTAGATTTTTTTCTTTCGAAGTTTCAAAAATATATTTTAAGGTACACATTTGACTATAAAAAGATGAAAGTAAAAATTTGTGGCATGAGAGAGGCAGCTAATATTGAAGCAGTTGTAAAACTACAACCAGATTTTATGGGATTTATATTCTATCCTAAATCAAAAAGATATATTACAGAAATTCCGGTAACAATACCTTCAAACATTAAAAAAGTAGGCGTTTTTGTCAATGAAGATATTAAAAATATCATTAAAATAGCAACTCAAAATAACTTAGACTATATTCAATTACATGGCGACGAAGCTCCTGAATATTGCGAAGAATTAAAGCTATTTGATATTAAAATTATTAAAGCATTTGGCATTGATGATAATTTTGATTTTACTGTTATTGATGATTATTTACCATTTATAGATTTTGTTTTGTTTGATAATAAATCACAACAATATGGAGGTACTGGCGAAAAATTTTCTTGGTATAAATTAAAGGAATACAATGGAATAAAGCCATATTTTTTAAGTGGAGGTTTAGATCAAATTGATATTCCTTATATCGAAGAATTATTAGGAAATACCAATATTTATGCTTTAGACTTTAATAGCAAATTAGAAATAGAACCAGCTTTAAAAGATATTGAAAAATGTAAAACAGTTATAGAGTTAACACATAAAATGTAAGCAATGAATTATTTAGTGGACAATAGAGGTTATTATGGCGATTTTGGTGGTGCATTTATTCCAGAAATGTTGCACAAAAATATAGAAGAGCTACAAAAGGTCTATTTAAATATCATTCAAGAAGAAGCATTTCAAAAGGAATTTAACGATTTATTAGAGCATTATGTAGGCAGACCAACACCTTTATATCTTGCAAAGAGACTTAGCAAAGCATTCAATACCAATATTTATCTCAAACGCGAAGATTTATGTCATACAGGTGCTCATAAAATTAATAATACAATCGGACAGATATTATTAGCTCAACGCATTGGTAAAAAACGAATTATTGCAGAAACTGGTGCTGGTCAACATGGTGTGGCTACAGCTACAGTTTGTGCTTTAATGGGTTTGCAATGTATTGTATATATGGGTGAAGTAGATATTGAAAGACAATCACCTAATGTTAAGAGAATGAAAATGTTAGGAGCAGAAGTTTGTCCTGCTACAAGTGGAAGTAAAACACTTAAAGATGCTACTAACGAAGCTATGAGAGATTGGATTGCTAATCCAAATGATACGCATTATATTATTGGTTCTGTGGTTGGACCACATCCATTTCCAGATATGGTAGCAAGATTTCAATCTGTGATTTCTAAGGAAATGAAGACGCAATTGCTCAAACAAACTGGCAACGAAAATCCTAACTATATTATAGCTTGTGTTGGAGGTGGAAGCAATGCTGCTGGTGCATTTTATCATTACTTAAATGATGAAGCAGTACAATTAGTTGCGGTAGAAGCTGCTGGATTAGGCGTGCATTCTGGAAAAAGTGCTGCTACAACACAATTAGGCAGAATGGGTGTATTACACGCAAGTAAAACGCTGTTTATGCAAACGGAAGATGGTCAGGTGGTTGAACCTCATTCTATTTCTGCTGGATTAGATTATCCTGGAATTGGTCCAATTCATGCTAATTTATTTGCTACAGGTAGAGCTAAGTTCCTTTCAGCTACAGACAATGAAGCAGTTCAAGCGGCTTTACAGCTAACACAGCTAGAAGGTATTATTCCAGCTTTAGAGTCAGCTCATGCTTTAGCAGCTCTTAAACAAATTAATTTTAAACAAAGCGATGTAGTAGTCGTTAATCTTTCTGGTAGAGGCGATAAAGATATGGATACTTACATCAGAGAACTAAATTTATAATGAATAGATTACAAAACATTTTTCAAGATAAAGACAAAAAGCGATTGAGTATTTTTTGTACAGCTGGATTTCCAAATCAAGATAGTTTGCCATTGATTTTAAGTAGTTTACAACAAAATGGTGTTGATTTTGTAGAAATCGGAATGCCTTTTTCTGATCCAACAGCAGATGGACCAATTATTCAAGAATCAAATAAAGTAGCAATAGATAATGGAATGACTATCAAATTGTTATTTGAGCAGTTGGAAAATATCAGAAATACTATAAATATGCCTTTAGTTTTAATGGGATACTTAAATCCTGTGTTGCAATTTGGTATAGAAAATTTTTTAAAGGCTGCAGCTAATTGTGGTATAGATGGTATTATTATTCCTGATTTACCAATGTATGAATATGAAACAGAGTATCAAGATTTATTCAAACAGTACAAAATTCAGAATATCTTTTTGATAACACCACAAACTTCTGAAGATAGAATTAGAAAAATTGATACTCTATCTGATGCATTTATTTATGCAGTTTCTACACACACTATTACTGGTGGAAGTGTTGATTTTCAACAAGAACAAGAGCAATATTTCAATCGATTGCAACAAATGCAATTAAAAAATCCTATTGTAATTGGTTTTGGCATTAAAGACAAAGCATCGTTTAATTTTGCTACAAAGTATGCACAAGGAGCTATTATAGGAAGTGCTTTTGTTAAAGCAATAGAAAATTCAGAAAATATAGAAAAAGATATTCAACAATTTATTCAATCTGTATTAGAAGAATGACCTCAATAAATTTAGAGAGAACAAATAAAAAAGCGTAAAAAATATTATTGTTTGAGTTTCGAATATTTATTTCGAAACGAGTTTTAAGATTTTTAGCTTTTTTATGTAGTTCGAGCGTTAAGAATTTATTGCAGTCTTGATTTTTTGCTACTTTTGTATCAAGACAAAAGTAGATACTAAATAGTGTATTAAGTAAGTTTTTTTATAGGTTTTTAATATGTAATTTGGCTAAGATATTATGAATGTAGCAATTATAAAATATAATGCAGGTAATGTTCAAAGTGTAGTACATGCTTTACATCGATTAAATATAGAACCAATCATTACAGATAATCACGAAACTATACTACAAGCAGATAAAGTAATTTTTCCAGGTGTAGGTCATGCACAGCCAACCATGCAATATTTAAAAGAAAGAAATTTAGATGTACTAATCAAAAATTTAAAGCAGCCAGTATTAGGTATTTGCTTAGGTCAGCAATTAATGTGTCAGTTTTCAGAAGAAGGAAATGTAGATTGTTTAAATATCTTTCCAGTTCAAGTAAAAAAGTTTCAAGCTACAACCAATCATCAAAAAATTCCACACATGGGTTGGAATACCATTACTGATTTAAAATCTTTATTATTTCAAAATATTGATAATAGTGCGTATGTCTATTTTGTTCACAGCTATTATTGTGAAATAAGTGATTATACAATTGCTACAACCAATTATATTTTACCTTATGCTTCAGCTATGCATAAAGATAACTTCTATGCCGTGCAGTTTCATCCAGAAAAAAGCGAAAAAATTGGTAGCCAAATCATAGAGAATTTTATAAAAATTCATTAATTAATAAATCTTTATTTTTAATAAAAAAAATAACTTTTTTTAAGGTTCATTTATTATTTTAGGATGCTGTATTTTAAAAATTTATTTTACCTCATATATGAAACAAAACTTCAATAACTTTATTTTATTTTTCTTTGTAAATATTTTAATATTAGGAAATATAAAAGCTCAACAACAATATAAAAGATGTTCTTCAGCAGAAATCTTACAACAAAAATTATTAGCTAATCCTGCTTTAAAAGAAAAGCAAGATAAAATAGAATCTCTTACTAATAATTATGTACTACAACACCAAAATAATGCCAATAACCGTGTAAGTGCTGTAAATGTTACTATACCAGTTGTATTCCATGTTGTTTATAGAACTGCTGCTGAGAATGTTAGCGATGCAGTATTAATGGCTCAATTAAATAGATTGAATGAAGATTATGGTGGAACAAATTCAGATATTGCCAATTTACCAGCTGTATTTAATAGTATAAAAGCAGGAAATACTGGAATACAATTTTGTTTGGCAACTCGAGATCCAAATGGCAATGCTACTACAGGCATAGTAAGGAAACAGACAACGGTTACTTCTTGGTCAGATGATGATGCTGTAAAATATACAGCTCAAGGTGGTTCTAATGTTTGGGATAGAAATAAATATTTAAATATTTGGGTATGTAATTTAGGTGGTGGCTTATTAGGATATGCTCAATTTCCTGGTGATGCTGCCGCTACAGATGGAGTTGTTGTATTGTATTCTAGCTTACCAAATGGTACATCTACGCCTTACGATATGGGAAGAACTTTAACGCATGAAGTAGGTCACTGGTTAAATTTATATCACATTTGGGGTGATGATGGTAGTAGTTGTTCTGGGAGTGATTTAGTTGGTGATACGCCAAATCAAGCAGATGAAAATTATGGTTGCCCTACTTTTCCTACTATTTCTTGTAGCAATGGACCAAACGGCGATTTATTCCAAAATTATATGGACTATACAGATGATGCTTGTATGTTTATGTTTACTGCTGGTCAAGCTACTAGAATGCAAGCATTATTTAGTACAGGTGGTACTCGTGCTTCTCTTGTAACTTCCAATGGCTGTACACCATTAACACCAGTAGTACCAGTAGCAAATTTTGTTGCTAATAGTACCGAAGTTTGTGTTGGAAATTCTGTTTCATTCACAGATTTATCTACAGGAATTCCTACCTCTTGGTCGTGGAGTTTTGCTGGAGGTACACCTAGTACTTCTACAGCACAAAATCCAACAGTAACATATAATACAGCAGGTACTTATACTGTTACATTAACAGCTACCAATGCTCAAGGTGCTGATGTAGAAACTAAAACTGCTTATATTACTGTAGGTACGCCAAGTGGCGTTGCTTTACCTTTTTCTGAAGGATTTCAAGCTACTACATTTCCACCTAGTGGCTGGAGCTTACTGTCTAATTCAGGATATAACTGGGAACGAACTACAGATGCTGGTGGCTTCGGTACTTCTAGTGCTTCTATGCTTTTCAATAATTTTGATAATGATGCTAATGATGCAAGCGATTATATATATTCACCAATAATTAATTTAAATGGAGCAACAAATCCAAGATTAAAGTTTGATGTTGCTTATGCTAGATATAGTAATAATTCAAAAGATTCTTTAGAAGTATTTATTCAAGATGCTTGTTCTAATACATTAACTTCTATCTATAAAAAGGGTGGTAGTGATCTTGCTACTAGATCAAATACTACTAGTTATTTTATTCCAACTAGTTCACAATGGCGTATAGATTCTGTTTTTATTCCAGCTGCATATCTAAATAAAAGTGTAAAAATTATTTTTAGAAATAATGGTGCTTGGGGTAATAATATTTATGTAGATAATATAAATTTATATGGAGTAGCAAGTTGTGTTGGTACACCAACAGCTAGTTTTACTAGTTCCAGTACAAGCATTTGTGCTGGTGAAAATATTACTTTTACCAATACATCAACTGCTTCTTCTGGTTCTTTGGATTCTGTTAGATGGACAATCACAGGAGGTTCACCTAATACTTCAACTTCAAGTACATTTGTTACTTCAACTTTTAATACTGCTAATAGCTATACAATTACATTAAAAGCTTATAAGTGTGGAACTGTTAATACAGCAACTCAATCAATTACAATAAACGCCAAACCAACAGTAAATGCAATTACAGGATTAAGTAGCGTATGTGTAGGAGAGAATACAACATTCAGTTCAACAACAGCAGGAGGTTCATGGTCAAGCAGTGCAACAGGAATAGCAACAGTCAATGCAAATGGTGTAGTAACAGGAATCTCAGCAGGAAGTGCTACAATAAGTTATACAGTAACCAGTGGTGGCTGTTCAACAACAGTAACGAAAGTTATAACAGTAAACGCCAAACCAACAGTAGCAGCAATTACAGGATCATCAACAGTATGTGTAGGAGAGAATACAACATTCAGTTCAACAACAGCAGGAGGTTCATGGTCAAGCAGTGCAACAGGAATAGCAACAGTAAATGCAAATGGTGTAGTAACAGGAATCTCAGCAGGTAGTGCTACAATAAGTTATACAGTAACTAGTGGCGGATGTTCAACAACAGTAACAAAAGTTATAACTGTAAACGCCAAACCAACAGTCAATGCAATCACAGGTTCAAGTAGTGTATGTGTAGGAGAGAATACAACACTCAGTTCAACAACAGCTGGAGGTTCATGGTCAAGCAGTGCAACAGGAATAGCAACAGTCAATGCGAGTGGCGTAGTAACAGGAATTGGAGCAGGAAGTGCTACAATAAGTTATACAGTAACCAGTGGTGGCTGTTCAACGACAGTAACAAAAGTTATAACTGTAAATGCCAAACCAACAGTTAGTGCAATCACAGGTTTATCAACAGTATGTGTAGGAGAGAATACAACATTCAGTTCAACAACAGCAGGAGGTTCATGGTCAAGCAATGCAACAGGAATAGCAACAGTCAATGCGAGTGGCGTAGTAACAGGAATCTCAGCAGGAAGTGCTACAATAAGTTATACAGTAACCAGTGGTGACTGTTCAACGACAGTAACAAAAGTTATAACTGTAAATGCCAAACCAACAGTAGCAGCAATTACAGGATTAAGTAGCGTATGTGTAGGAGAGAATACAACATTCAGTTCAACAACAGCTGGAGGTTCATGGTCAAGCAGTGCAACAGGAATAGCAACAGTCAATGCAAATGGTGTAGTAACAGGAATCTCAGCAGGTAGTGCAACAATCAATTATACAGTAACCAGTGGTGGCTGTTCAACGACAGTAACAAAAGTTATAACTATAAATGCCAAACCAACAGTAGCAGCAATTACAGCATCATCAACAGTATGTGTAGGAGAAACAACGACATTCAGTTCAACAACAGCAGGAGGTTCATGGTCAAGCAATGCAACAGGAATAGCAACAGTCAATGCGAGTGGCGTAGTAACAGGAATTGGAGCAGGCAGTGCTACAATAAGTTATACAGTAACAAGTGGTGGCTGTTCAACGACAGTAACAAAAGTTATAACTGTAAATGCCAAACCAACAGTAGCAGCAATTACAGGATTAAGTAGTGTATGTGTAGGAGAAACAACGACATTCAGTTCAACAACAAGCGGAGGCGTATGGTCAAGTAGTGCAACAGGAATAGCAACAGTAAATGCAAATGGTGTAGTAACAGGAATCTCAGCAGGTAGTGCTACAATAAGTTATACAGTAACCAGTGGTGACTGTTCAACGACAGTAACAAAAGTTATAACTGTAAATGCCAAACCAACAGTAGCAGCAATTACAGGATTAAGTAGCGTATGTGTAGGAGAGAATACAACATTCAGTTCAACAACAGCTGGAGGTTCATGGTCAAGCAGTGCAACAGGAATAGCAACAGTCAATGCAAATGGTGTAGTAACAGGAATCTCAGCAGGTAGTGCAACAATCAATTATACAGTAACCAGTGGTGGCTGTTCAACAACAGTAACAAAAGTTATAACTGTAAATGCCAAACCAACAGTAGCAGCAATTACAGCATCATCAACAGTATGTGTAGGAGAAACAACGACATTCAGTTCAACAACAGCAGGAGGTTCATGGTCAAGCAATGCAACAGGAATAGCAACAGTCAATGCGAGTGGCGTAGTAACAGGAATTGGAGCAGGCAGTGCTACAATAAGTTATACAGTAACAAGTGGTGGCTGTTCAACGACAGTAACAAAAGTTATAACTGTAAATGCCAAACCAACAGTAAATGCAATTACAGGTTCAAGTAGTGTATGTGTAGGAGAGAATACAACATTCAGTTCAACAACAGCAGGAGGTTCATGGTCAAGCAATGCAACAGGAATAGCAACAGTCAATGCGAGTGGCGTAGTAACAGGAATCTCAGCAGGAAGTGCTACAATCAATTATACAGTAACAAGTGGTGGCTGTTCAACGACAGTAACAAAAGTTATAACTGTAAATGCCAAACCAACAGTAAATGCAATTACAGGTTCAAGTAGTGTATGTGTAGGAGAGAATACAACATTCAGTTCAACAACAGCAGGAGGTTCATGGTCAAGCAATGCAACAGGAATAGCAACAGTCAATGCGAGTGGCGTAGTAACAGGAATCTCAGCAGGAAGTGCTACAATCAATTATACAGTAACAAGTGGTGGCTGTTCAACGACAGTAACAAAAGTTATAACTGTAAATGCCAAACCAACAGTAAATGCAATTACAGGTTCAAGTAGTGTATGTGTAGGAGAGAATACAACATTCAGTTCAACAACAGCAGGAGGTTCATGGTCAAGCAATGCAACAGGAATAGCAACAGTCAATGCGAGTGGCGTAGTAACAGGAATCTCAGCAGGAAGTGCTACAATCAATTATACAGTAACAAGTGGTGGCTGTTCAACGACAGTAACAAAAGTTATAACTGTAAATGCCAAACCAACAGTAAATGCAATTACAGGTTCAAGTAGTGTATGTGTAGGAGAGAATACAACATTCAGTTCAACAACAGCAGGAGGTTCATGGTCAAGCAGTGCAACAGGAATAGCAACAGTCAATGCAAGTGGTGTAGTAACAGGAATTGGAGCAGGAAGTGCTACAATCAATTATACAGTAACCAGTGGTGGCTGTTCAACGACAGTAACAAAAGTTATAACTATAAATGCCAAACCAACAGTAGCAGCAATTACAGGATTAAGTAGTGTATGTGTAGGAGAAACAACGACATTCAGTTCAACAACAAGCGGAGGCGTATGGTCAAGTAGTGCAACAGGAATAGCAACAGTAAATGCAAATGGTGTAGTAACAGGAATCTCAGCAGGTAGTGCTACAATAAGTTATACAGTAACCAGTGGTGACTGTTCAACGACAGTAACAAAAGTTATAACTGTAAATGCCAAACCAACAGTAGCAGCAATTACAGGATTAAGTAGCGTATGTGTAGGAGAGAATACAACATTCAGTTCAACAACAGCTGGAGGTTCATGGTCAAGCAGTGCAACAGGAATAGCAACAGTCAATGCAAATGGTGTAGTAACAGGAATCTCAGCAGGTAGTGCTACAATCAATTATACAGTAACCAGTGGTGGCTGTTCAACAACAGTAACAAAAGTTATAACTGTAAATGCCAAACCAACAGTAGCAGCAATTACAGGATCATCAACAGTATGTGTAGGAGAGAATACAACATTCAGTTCAACAACAGCAGGAGGTTCATGGTCAAGCAATGCAACAGGAATAGCAACAGTCAATGCGAGTGGCGTAGTAACAGGAATTGGAGCAGGCAGTGCTACAATAAGTTATACAGTAACCAGTGGTGGCTGTTCAACGACAGTAACAAAAGTTATAACTGTAAATGCCAAACCAACAGTAGCAGCAATTACAGGATTAAGTAGCGTATGTGTAGGAGAGAATACAACATTCAGTTCAACAACAGCTGGAGGTTCATGGTCAAGCAGTGCAACAGGAATAGCAACAGTCAATGCAAGTGGTGTAGTAACAGGAATTGGAGCAGGAAGTGCTACAATCAATTATACAGTAACCAGTGGTGGCTGTTCAACGACAGTAACAAAAGTTATAACTATAAATGCCAAACCAACAGTAGCAGCAATTACAGGATTAAGTAGTGTATGTGTAGGAGAAACAACGACATTCAGTTCAACAACAAGCGGAGGCGTATGGTCAAGTAGTGCAACAGGAATAGCAACAGTAAATGCAAATGGTGTAGTAACAGGAATCTCAGCAGGTAGTGCTACAATAAGTTATACAGTAACCAGTGGTGACTGTTCAACGACAGTAACAAAAGTTATAACTGTAAATGCCAAACCAACAGTAGCAGCAATTACAGGATTAAGTAGCGTATGTGTAGGAGAGAATACAACATTCAGTTCAACAACAGCTGGAGGTTCATGGTCAAGCAGTGCAACAGGAATAGCAACAGTCAATGCAAATGGTGTAGTAACAGGAATCTCAGCAGGTAGTGCAACAATCAATTATACAGTAACCAGTGGTGGCTGTTCAACAACAGTAACAAAAGTTATAACTGTAAATGCCAAACCAACAGTAGCAGCAATTACAGCATCATCAACAGTATGTGTAGGAGAAACAACGACATTCAGTTCAACAACAGCAGGAGGTTCATGGTCAAGCAATGCAACAGGAATAGCAACAGTCAATGCGAGTGGCGTAGTAACAGGAATTGGAGCAGGCAGTGCTACAATAAGTTATACAGTAACAAGTGGTGGCTGTTCAACGACAGTAACAAAAGTTATAACTGTAAATGCCAAACCAACAGTTAGTGCAATCACAGGTTCAAGTAGTGTATGTGTAGGAGAGAATACAACATTCAGTTCAACAACAGCAGGAGGTTCATGGTCAAGCAGTGCAACAGGAATAGCAACAGTCAATGCGAGTGGCATAGTAACAGGAATTGGAGCAGGAAGTGCTACAATAAGTTATACAGTAACAAGTGGTGGCTGTTCAACAACAGTAACGAAAGTTATAACTATAAATGCCAAACCAACAGTCAATGTAAATTCTACTAGTGTTTGTGCTGGAGGAACAGCTACTCTTACTGCAACAGGAGCTACAACTTACTTGTGGAGTACAGGAGCTACAAGTGTATCGATTTCAGTTTCACCAACAGTTACTACAAATTATACTGTAACAGGAACAACAAACGGATGTTCTTCAAGTGCAGTGGCAACAGTGAATGTAAATACAACAGCTCCAACAGTAATTGTGAACCCATCTTCAACTAGTATATGTGAAGGACAAGAGATAACATTAACCGCTAGTGGGGCAGATAATTATAGTTGGAATCAAATAGGAACAATAGTAAATAATACTTTAACATTTACTCCAAGTACTAATCCAACAGTAGTAACGGTTATTGGTTCAGTCATTGGCTGTTCTGCTACTGGAAATGCATCATCAACAATTATGCTTAAGCCAAATCCAACAGTTGAAGTAAATTCACCAACTATTTGTAGTGGAGAGTCTGCTCAATTAAATGCAACAGGAGCTACATCTTATACATGGACAGATGGTTTGTCATCTATAGCAAATCCAACTACACCAATATTAACTAGCAATCAATCGTATACCGTAACAGGAACTACTAATGGTTGTAGTGCTTCCGCAGTTGCAAATGTTAATGTTAACCAATTGCCAATAACACCAGTTATTACGCAGTCTAATGATACTTTAACTTGTAGTATTATAGGAACTAATTATAATTGGTATTTAGATGGTGTTTATGCAACGAGTACAAGTTTACCATATTTAGTGGCTACTACATCTGGAAATTATTCAGTTAAAGTCGTTGATAATAATTGTGAATCAGATTTTTCTAACAATTTAGCATTTACTCTAACTGCGATTAAAAATAATACATTGAATATTAGTGTAAATGTATTCCCAAATCCAAATAATGGAGTATTTAATATCAATATTTCATCTCCAATAAATACTGTATATAAACTGAAATTATATAATATAAGTGGACAGATATTGTTGCAAGAAGATTTAAAAATTATAATCGGACAAAATTCAAAATTAATCAACTTAAATACTATAGAAAAAGGAGTATATTTTATTTCATTAATTGGAAAAGATGGAGTGAATACTCAAAGTATTATTATACAATAAAATCTTAATTTTATAACTTTAAAGACTGCATTTCTTGTGCAGTCTTTTTTATTTTTATACGCATGATAATTATTCCAGCTATAGATTTAATAAATGGACAGTGTGTGCGATTAACGAAAGGCGATTACTCTACTACGAAAGTTTATAATAGTAATCCATTAGAAATGGCACAAGAATTTGAAGCTGCTGGTTTTACGCATTTACATTTAGTAGATTTAGATGGTGCTAAGGCAGGTGAAGTTAAAAATTGGCAAGTTTTAGAAACCATTGCTAAGCATACTTCCTTAAAAATTGATTTTAGTGGCGGCATTAAATCATTAGATGCTGCTAAAAAAGCATTAGATTTTGGTGCTGAAAAAATTACGATTGGCTCTTTGGCTGTTAAAAATAAAGCGTTGTTGTTAGAATGGACAAACACTATTAGTACAGATCACATCATCATTGGTGCTGATGTAATGAATGAATATATTGCTATACATGGTTGGCAAGAAACATCAAATGAACGAATTGAAGATTTTATACAATTTTACTTAAATCATAACTTTAAGTATTTTATGTGTACTGATGTTAGCAAAGATGGAATGCTACAAGGAACTGCTACAGATTTATATCAACAGTTAATTACTCAATTTCCTACAATTAATTTAATTGCAAGTGGTGGAGTTGCTACTATGAACGATATTGAAACTACTAAAACTATTGGTTGCTATGCTTGTATTGTTGGAAAAGCCATTTATGAAAATAAAATTTCGTTAACCGAACTTCAATCATTCAATTAACATGCTGACAAAAAGAATCATTCCTTGCTTAGATATTAAAGACGGACAAACTGTTAAAGGTGTTAATTTTGTTGATTTAATTCATGCAGGCGATCCAGTTGAATTAGCCCAAGCTTATGTAGAACAAGGAGCAGACGAATTGGTTTTCTTAGATATTACAGCTACTGTTGAAAAAAGAAAAACGCTAGTAGAATTAGTGAAAAAAGTGGCTGCTGCAATAAATATTCCGTTTACAGTTGGTGGTGGCATTAGTCATATTGATGATGTAGATGCTTTGTTGAATGCAGGTGCAGATAAAATCTCTATCAATTCATCTGCAGTAAAAAATCCAGATTTAATTGATGCTATGGCAAAACAATTTGGCAGTCAGTTTGTAGTAATAGCTATAGATACTAAATTTACTAATGATGAATGGATTGTTTATACTCATGGAGGAAGAACACCTACAACAATTCAAACTAAAAATTGGGCAGCAGAAGTTCAAAACAGAGGAGCAGGTGAAATTTTGTTAACTTCTATGAATCATGATGGAACCAAACAAGGTTTTGCTTTAGATATTACTAAATATTTAGCTGAGAATTTGCATATTCCTGTAATTGCAAGTGGTGGAGCAGGAAAGGAGCAACATTTTCTAGAAGTATTTAACGAAGCCAATGCAGATGCAGCATTAGCAGCTAGTATTTTTCATTTTGGCGAAATTCCAATACCACAACTAAAGAACTATTTGCAACAAAATGGTGTAGTAGTTAGAGTGTAAGATTGTTCTATGAAATTATTTTTCATTTAGTATTACCACTCTATTTATAATCTAAAAAGTCGTTTTCGGTTTTGTTTTTGAATCGGCGTGATTTATCATAAGCATAAAAACGCAAGTACTCTCCTTGTCTTACTTTTTTCTGAATGTTAATCCATAGTTTTGGTGTAAAAATATCACCGTGTTCTGCCATAAATACTTCGCCAATTGGTCCGTCTGGTACCATAAAAGATTTAAATTCTTCTGGAAATATATCATTTTGGTCTGCTGAAATATCTATCTGACTAAATCTATCATCGTCGTAATCATCTGGTTGTGGCAATCGTCTAAATCGTAGCTCTGTTAGTTGTTGAATTTCATCGTAATCATAAAAAATAACTCTACCATGTCTAGTAACACCAAAATTTTTCATGAGTAAATCACCTGGAAAAATATTAGCTGCTGCTAACTCTTTTACACAAAAACCATAATCTAAAATGGCTTTGCATTTGTCTATTGGATTGGCTTCTTGCAAATAAATATTGAGT
This sequence comes from Chitinophagales bacterium, assembly GCA_020636535.1. NCBI lineage: Bacteria > Pseudomonadati > Bacteroidota > Chitinophagia > Chitinophagales > Chitinophagales bacterium. Next base: position 1,806,056 of record JACJXT010000011.1, on the reverse strand, counting down.
GGTGTCATTTTTCTTTCTAAATATACATGTTTTATCAATACATTATTTCCTATAAATTCAACCGTTTCTTTACAGTGTTCTTTAAATTCTTGAATTAGTTCGAACGCAAATAAATTTCTAGGAAAAATTAAATTCTCAAAAAGATGTGCATAAGCCATTCTACCAACTCTGTCGTTTAGTTCTACTTCTTCGTATTTTTTTATCACTTCTTTTCTAGTAATGGTTTTAGGATTTTCAAATTTATCTTTAATTATTTTAAATACGAAATTATAATATTTTAAAGTAAATACAGTCATTACCATTCCTTTTATTCCTGGTGCAATTACAAATTTATCTTCATGATTGAGTGTATAGTTCATTAAATCTCTATACAAAATTGTTTTACCATGTCTGTAATATCCAATAGAATCGTACAATTCTCCGACTGCTTTGTATGGCAAAAGCTTTTTAAGATAGTCGATAAGTTGTGCTGGATATTTAGTGTTGACCATAAATGAAGCTCGTGTAAAACTAAAGATGACACTAATTTCGGCTTGAGTGTACACGATAGAATCGACGAAAAGTCCACCTTCGTCATTTAAAATAGGAATTACAAAAGGCATGTACCAATCGTTATAAACAAATCGACCTACAATAAATGCACCTCTATTTCTATAAAATATAGAGTTTAATATTTCAATATGTGTTAAATATAAATTTGATTTTTGATAAATAATTGTTGGTGCTACTTCATTAAAAATCATTTCTGCGTCTCTGTCAATATCTTCAAAAGGAATTGAAAAATGACAAGTTTGCAACAATTGCTTAATTGTTACTTTAGAAAAATGCATTGCTAAAATAGTGGTTACTATTTTCTTTTCTGCTTCTTCATTTCGTTGAGGTCGATAATCGTTAAAATCAAAAAACTCTATTTGTTCGTTAAAAGATTTATCAAAAAATATTTTTCTTACTACAGAATTGTAGAAAGTCTCGGAATTTAGTCGATATGGTTTTGATGCTATTAATCTAGAAAATTCTGTTTTTATTTTTGCCCAAATGTCTTCGCTTGTACATGCTTCTTGTAGTTGTTCTTGAGCGTATTGTATGCAGTTTTTAGCATAATTTCTATACAATACATAGCGTTCTTGTTGTTTTACAAAAGTTTCGGCATATTTTTTTTGTTCAAAATTTGATTTGGCACAAGCAGTAATTTCATTAAACTGAGCCAATAATTCGTCGTATGCATTACAAATTTGATAAGCAATTGCCTTAATTTTTTCTTGATGCGAGTTCATAGCATTGAAAATTACAAAATATATTAATAGTTTAGCAATGCAGTGTATAGATTTTTTATTTTAATCGGTATTATTTGGTGGAATTACTTGAGTGCTTCATCTTCAGAAATCATTAATATTAATGATAATTTTAAAGATACTTTATTATGTAATTCAAAAAATATCACTATGAATGCTAATAATGGTGATAAAGTTTTTGATTTATTAGTACATAATACAAGTAATAAAAATAGAACTTTATATTTGATTTTTAATAATCCATTAATTGATAGCATTATTATACTATCTAATAATGATACGCTCAAGTTACTTGGCGATATGGTTGAATTTAGTAATAATGAGTTGCATGAACCGAATAATATTACGAGTATTAGCATTAAACAACATCAGCAAATAAAGCTATCTATTATAGAAAAATTACAAGCAGATGGTTTGACTACAAATGTATATTTAAGTAGCCAGAATACTTTTTTACAAAAAACCAATCATGATAATTTACTATTAGGTACTTTTTTTGGTACTTTCTTTATGTTTCTAATTTTAATTACTGCTATTTATATTTATAGTAAAAATAGATATTTTATATTATATGAATTATTGTCACTAATTAGTTTATTGATTTGTATTTATTTTAGTGGAATTGGACATCAGTATATTTGGAAAAATAGTTTGTTTTTAAAACAGTATTTACCTTTAATTTTAATTGGTAGTTATTTAGCTGTGCATACTTTTTTTATTTATAGTTTCTTTAATATCAAACACAGAACTGCAATTATAAGAATAGGTTTTTACATGTTGTTTTTTGGATTTTGCACTCAAATTATATATACTTTAGTCAAGCTTATTTTTCCTAATTATCAATATTTACCTATAGCTTTCGACTATTACTATATTTATATATTATTTATTTTATATAGTATTTACTTGATTCTTATAACCATCTATGCTTATATTAAGTCTAAAAAGAGAGAAACTTTCTGGATTTTAATTGGTGCAGTATTTCAGTTTTTTAGCTGGCTTTTATTTTATAATAATCTAATTGAATTAAGTAAGAGCTTAACTATAATCAATCAGATTAAGTTATTTTCTTCTTACTTATATTTATCACATATAAATATTTTATTTTTATTTATTGAATTACTTACTATAAGTACTTTTATTTGTATTAGTTATATCAACTTACTAAAAGAACACAATAAAACCATTATTAATAGAAATATATTATATCAAAATAATTTAACAACTTATTACGAAGGTGAAAATTACGCTAGAACTAAAGTGAATAATCTATTGCAACTAAATATTTTAAATCAATTACAATTTTTAAAAGAAGATATTGATACGCTTTATAATAATGAAGGTGAAACAAAAGGAAAAACAGACATTAATGAACTACTAGAAAAAATTGAATATGATATAGATGCTATTTCTGCTTGGCAAGTACATACTGAAATTGAAACGATTTACACTTTACTATTTAAAATTCAAAAAGAATATAATAATTTAATATCTTTTAAATATACAGTTGTAAGTGAAATTAAAAATAATTTACTTGATGAAACTAAGCTAAATCATTTAAAATATATTTTAACTGAGTGCATCAACAATACATTAAAACACGCTAAAAATGCTACACAAGTAAATTGTATTATTGAAAAGAAAAGAAATAAAATACAGATTTCAATTGATGATGATGGTAGTAGCAAAGTCATAATAAATACTAGTGGAATGGGTTTATTGAGCATACAACAAAGAGTAAAATCGATGAATGGGAAAATATCATTTAATAGAAAAAATGGATTTAATATTCAAATTATAATTCCTATAAAAAAATAAGAATTGAGATTAAAATTATTCATATTATTATTAACAATTACTTTCACAAGCAAAGCAAGTAATCTTGATTTTACTACTCAATTTAAATTCATTACTATTGATGACTTAACGCCTACTGTTATTGATAACAATACTTATTTTGAATTAAACATCAACAATAAATTAAATAAAAACACGACTATTTTAATTGAAATTTCTATACAAGAAGTCAATCAAATGTGTATTTACCAAACAGTAAATCAAGTAGAAATTGCTAATATTTGTAGCGAGAAAAAACCTATTATTAAAAGAAAATATTTTGATAGAGAATTAATCTACGAATTTGACTTAGTAGCCAACTCAGAAAATAAATTTATTCTTACTTCTGCAAACAATAACTTATTAAAAAACACAGTACATCCTATAGTTTGGAAAAAATCAGTACGAATTTATAAAAACCAAGCACTAGAATTAAGTAGAGGAATCTTTTATGGTATTTTAATTTTATATATTATAATATGCTTAATTATATATTTAATAATCAAACAAAAAAATTATCTATTCTTCTTTATCTATTTAACTTTAGGTGCAATGTATCTTTTTATTAAAAACAATTTAGCATTTGAAGTACTATGGTCCAACTATCCAAATTTAGACGATTTTCTAAGAATTATTATTCTATATGCCTTTGTAATTGCATCATTTACATTTATAAAAAACTACATTTTTATAAGAATAATTTCTAAACCTCAAGAATTATTATTCAATATTATTATATATATAGGTGTATTAAATATTTTAGCTTCTACAATTATAGGTATACTATTTAGCAATACTCAAACTATACTTATCAATATAGATATAATATTTATTTATATTAGCAGTATCGTATTTACACTCAATTTAATTACTTTATACAAGCAACTTAAATTAAATAATTTATTATTTATAAGCATTACTCACTTACTATCATTTCTGTTTTTTATATTTTTTCCTACATTAAGTATTACTAAATATACTTCTGGATTTTATGTTGGTCAGTTCTTAGCATATTCTAATGCCTTTTTTATTGCAATAATTATTAGCAGTACAACCATTTGGCGTGCACTGAGTATTATAAAGCAAAACGAAATTGCTCAAAACGATTTAAGTTCTTTTAAAGCCAACCAAAATTTTTCTATCATTAATGGAGAAATGAATGAAAGAAAAAGAATTGGACAAGAGTTACACGATGGCATTGGTATTTTAATGGCTTTGATGAAAATGAAAATTTCTGGTAAAAAATTTAACGACAAAGAAAAAAAGATACAACAAGAACAAATCATACAAGACATAGATGTTTTAGCTCAATCTGTTAGAGAATTATCACACCAATTAATGCCACCAGCACTTTATAAATTTGGATTAGAAGTTGCGTTGAATGATTTAATTGCAGAAAATAAAAATAATATTGATTTTAAATATAATATTCCAAATAACTTAAATGAAGTATCACAATATTTAATTTACAATATTTTTGTAGATATTTTAAGCTATTACAAAGGAAGCAGTGCTAGTAAAATTACACTTAAAATATTTATTTTTCCTAGTATACAAAAAGCTCAAATCAAATGGCTACACAATGGAGATGCTTTTAATAACAATAATTTATATTATAAGAATATTATAAATGTTATAAATATTCTACACGGAAATATAAGTGTTGTAATGCAAAATATTTGGTCGTATAAAATCAATATGGAGTTTCCAATTCTTATAGCAGAAGACTAATCTCTTAGTTTCAAATAAGGAAATTCTTGCTGCAATAATGCTTTCATTGTAGCAACTTGTGTCGTATGATTCTTTGCTGCATTCGTATTTTCAAACAATAATTTATGTGCTTTTAATTTATTGTATTTTTCTATCAAATCAAATATAGATTTATCAGCCAAATAATTATTAATTAAATAACTCCAAATATATTTTATTGCTAGTTGATTTGGATGCACTAAATCGCTATCAAAAAAACGATAATCTCTTAAATCGTCTATTAACAACTCATACGCAGGAAAATAAAAACAAGCATCTAGCTGTTCTACCAATTCATGAACAGCAGTCAACAATACAGCTTTGCTTCTATTATTTTCAATTAAACCATCTTTAATATGTCTTACTGGTGATACTGTGAACACAATTTTTATATTCGGACGAACAGCTTGTAATCGTTTAATCAATAACAAATAAGTCGAAACAATTTCAGTACTATTCAATAATCTTTTATTAAATGTTGAAGATGGCAACTTATGACAGTTAGCAACTACTTGTTGGTTAGCAATATGTTCATAGACAAATGCAGTTCCAAAAGTAATAAATAAAACATCTAAATTATTTATATAATTATTAAAATAGATAATAGTATTGTTTATTTCATTTAATAATTCTTCTTTGTTTGTCGATTTAAATTTTCCATGATGATTGAACGAAGCAAAGAGTTCTTGATATAAAAAAACATCTTCTTCTGTGTATTGTTTTCTATCTATAATCTCTTGCAAACTACTAGCCAAACTCATCGGATTGTAAATAATTCCATACGGATTTACTTCAATATTAAAATAATGCTGGGCTAATAATGCACCAATATTTTCTGCAAAACACGAACCAAGTAGCAGTATTTGTTGACCATAATTCAACTCAAATGGCTGTTGTGGCTTAGTAAGCGTTGTTTTAAATTCCATGTAGTATATTTAGGTATAATTTTTGACAGTATAAATGTAATGAAAAGAATATTGTATTTAATAGTGTGTGTTTTGATTATGTCAACTTCGTTTTCGCAAGTGTATAACAATCAGAACAATACTAATTACCTAAAAACAGTTCAGCTATATCCAAAAGGTAGTATTTTGGCTATGCCAATTATCAATTTAAATGGCAACGAAGTTTTAGAATTTCATTTTGATGATTTAAACAATAGTTCTGCTTCTTATTACTACACCATTATTCAATGTAGAGCAGATTGGACACCAAGCAATATGAGTCAGATTGAATACATAGACGGATTTACAGAATCTACACTTTATAATTATGATTATTCATATAGTACAAAAACAAATTATATTCATTATTCTTTAGAAATTCCAAATATGGATATGAATATTACAAAATCTGGCAATTATGTGTTGATTGTTTATACTGAAACCATGGACGAACCTTTATTAGTAAAACGATTTATGGTTGTAGAACCTAAAGTTACTATTGATGCTGGAATTGCATATACCAGTAACATCTATAATAGAAGCAGATATCAAGAAGTCGTGTTTGACATCAATACCAAAGGAATGATTATCAATAACCCAAATCTAGAAATTAAAGCTACTGTACTACAAAATTATAGATGGGACAATGCTTACATTGGTATTCCACCATATTTAGTTGGCTATAATAGCATTAGTTATCAGTACAATAATAAAATTGTATTTCCTTCTGGCAACGAATTCAGACAAGTAGATATTCGTTCTACAAGATTTAAAGGACAAAATGTAAGAGCTTTTGATTTAAGTAATGAAGATTACAATCAAGTGTATTTGCATTACGATTTTCCTAGAAATAATCAACCATATTTACAATACAATGATTTGAGTGGACAATATTATGTTGAAAGCTATGATTTTCCAAATCCATATTTAGAAGCAGATTATGTTTGGACAAGATTTAATTATGATGCATCAATGCCTTTAGACAAATCTAGCAACTTATACATTGTAGGTAATTTTAACAATTGGCAATGCGATAATAATTCGATGATGGTTTATCAGGAAGATGAAAACGCATATGTAAAAAATATATTACTAAAACAAGGTTTTTATAATTACGAATACCTTATTAAAAATAGTAATGGCACTACCGACAACAGTATTACCGAAGGATTTAATGCAGAAACCAGTAATGATTACACTATACTTATTTACTACACACCTTTTGGTGCAAGATACGACAGACTAATAGCCGTAGAACATCTAAACACACTACTTAATAGATATTGAAAGCACTACAATGCTGCTAAAGTTCAAATTTCGGCATGCTTTATGCTATATAACTATTAAATCAAAAAATAAACAAAATGAGACTAAAAGATTTAACAGTTATAGTAGCAGCTTTTATAGCATTTGTCTACTTATTTAATCCAGGAGCTGGCTTTATAGAATTTATTCCAGATAATTTTCCTGTTATTGGTAATTTAGACGAAGCTGCAGCAGTAGCTATCATTGTATCTGCATTTAAGTATTTTGGAATTAACTTTCCAGATATCTTTAAAAGCGAAGAAAGAGCTAGTTCTAAAGCAACTAAAAAGAATTTAAAAACGCTACCATAACTGCGTCAAAAAATGTATTAACAGTTTATGCTATGTCAAGTGCGTTATACTTGGCATAGCATTTTTTATCGCTCAGTAAATTGAATATTATTAGGAATAGCAAATACAGAATCTGGTATTGCTACATTTTCTTCAAACGAAACTAAATTACTTTCTACTTTATTGCCTTCTTTAGTTTGCATGATAAATTTTAAAGGCAAATCTTTATAAATATAATAAGTTCCTTCAAACTGATTCAACTCCATACTATAAACATTGCATACTTTACCATCAATAGTTTCTGTACCAAGTTCCTTTACTTTGTATTGCTTTTTCATTTCATCACTCATGCTTTTAAAACTAAAATTGTTTTTTAAATCAAACTCACCTTTTTTTAGTTTTGTTTTTTGTCCAACAGTCGAACCATTTTCCCAAGAATAAACATAACCATCTTTTGTAATGGTTATTTGTTGTGCATCAAAATGCTGACCAGCAATTTCCATTGGCATATCTACTACTTGTTTACTTAGCTTGCCATAATCATCAATATACATAGTTAGCATAGTAGTACCTAAAGGTTCAATTACTGTTTTTGTTTTTAAAATAGCAGATTTTAAATCCATAGCATGGTCTGTATTCACAGTATTGTCTTCGTTATTACTCTTCGTTTTACAAGCGGTAAATAAAGCAACTATCATTACAATAAATATGAGTAGTTGCCTAGTTTTTTTTAGATTTGATTCCATTTTTACTAAATATCTTAAGTTAAGAAATTAATTTTTTCTCCAATTTAACAACAAAGAAACATACTTATCTTTAATTTTATCAAAAATGATAAAAAAATGAGCGATTTTTTGCAAAACCCAATGGTAAAACAACTAGCAAAGAGTTTAAATTTACCTTTGCCAATTCCAGCACAATTAAAAAGAAACCTTAATGCATACAGTGCTTCAGAAATACAAAATAAAGCAGTAGCATTTGTTGGTACTAATAATGATTTATTTAAAGCAATTACTAAGCAACTAAAACCATTGTGTAACGATACTACTATTTATGCAGACAAATTAGATGCAGTAGTTTTATCAGCATTAGATATTAATAAAGTAGAAGATTCGTACGATTTCTTTTCTACAGCACAACAAGCAATAAAAAAGTTAAACAAAAATGCTAGAGTGGTCGTTTTATCTCAAATTGACGAAACTTCAGACGAAGCATACGCAGTACAAAAATCTTTCGAAGGATTTTCAAGAGCATTATCTAAAGAATTAGGTAAAAATGGTACTACAGTAAACCATCTTACTATTTCTAATAACGATGCTAATAATATTGCAGGTGCTATTTTTTATTTCTTGTCAGATAAATCTTCATTTATAACAGGACAAGTAGTTACTATTAATAGCAATAATGAATCGTTCGACTTTGATATCCAGCAACCATTAAAAAACAAAACAGCTATTGTTACAGGTGGAGCAAGAGGTATTGGTGCAGCAGCAGCTAAAGCTTTAGCAAGAGAAGGAGCTAAAGTAATTATTGTTGATATTCCACAGTCAGAAGATGATGCCAATAAAGTAGCTATGGAAATTAATGCAGATACTTACTTAATAGATGTTACTAAAGAAGAAGCTGCAAAATCACTACAAGAGTATATTATAAAAAACTATAAACAATTAGATATTTTAGTAAACAATGCAGGAATTACTAGAGATAAAACTTTGGCTAAGATGACTGAACAACAATGGAATCAAGTAATGCAAGTTAACTTAAAGGCGAGCATTCAATTAACCAATACTTTTTTAGCAAAAGGATTTTCTAAAATGCCAAAAATTGTTGGATTGGCTTCAATTTCTGGTATTGCAGGAAATGTTGGACAAACCAATTATTCTGCATCTAAAGCAGGAATGATAGCTTTAGCTAAAGCATTGTCTGAAACTAAAAAGGTTTATGCTAATGCAGTAGCACCAGGTTTTATAGAAACTAAAATGACCGAAAGCTTACCATTATTTGTCAAAGAAGGCGGAAGAAGACTATCTACATTAAAACAAGGTGGCTTACCAGAAGATGTTGCAGAGCTAATTACATTCTTATCTTCTCCTTTATCTGATGGAATAAATGGACAAGTAATTAGAGTTTGTGGTGGTAGTATGATTGGTGCTTAAATTTTATTGTAGTGTGTCTATTCTGAGCGAAGCGAAGAATCTCCTTTTTACATAGACAGTATAACGAAGTAAAGAAGTTTTGCTTTTTTAAATATTTATTGCTAAAACGCAATATATTAAGGAAGTTAAAATATTGAATTGTAATGTTTTTTAAGGTGTGTACTTATAAACTTGAACATTATTAAATTTATCTAACGATAAATAAATATTTAATTTTTAAAAAATGTAAATTTTTTATTGGTTTATTGTTTCATTAATCTGTTTTTTTTATTTACTTTGTGTGAAATTAAGTTAAATAATAATAAAAACACATATGAAGCAATTATTCGTTTTACTATTTGTAGTACTTCTAGGAGTTCAATCATTCGCTCAAGAAGAAATGACATCAGACAATGCATCGTCTTCAGAAAAGACATCATTAAAGTTAAGAATTAGAGATAATGTACTCAGACCATTAGGTAAAGATTGGTACATTACTGTTGGTGCTGGCTATGGTATGCCTTTTTTGGCAACCAATAAAAGATCACCTTTAAAAGAAATTGGTCAAGGCGATTGGTATCAACAAAATGGCGACCTAAGCGTTAAACCAATTTTTGGAACCAATGGTGGTGGTTTTGCATTAAATATGGGTTGGGGTCATATGTTTAATAAATATATTGGTATAGATGTGTTAAATACCTTAGCTTGGCATCCAGAAAAATTAAATGCTAGAATTAATACAAAATCTAATGTTGGAATTAACTTATTAGGTTTATTAGAATTAGACTTAACACCAATTCTTGGTACAGCAGAATACTATGCAACACAAAAAACAGGAACTTTTGGCATATATATATCACCACATTTAATTATGCGTTGGGATAATGGCAAACGATTCGGTATTACAGGTAAAGCAGGTTTAGTAATGCCTATTTTTGGTAAAACAACTTCTAGAGCATTTATAGATGATAAAGCAGGAAGAATTATAGAAACACTTGCAGGTTATCCAATTTTACCATTACCAATTTTACACCAAACACTACAAGCAACAGCTACTACATCTTACAAACCAACTATTGGTGTAAGTACATCTATAGGTTTTGATATTAAAGTATCACCAAAAGTAACTTTCTTTACAGAAGCAAGAGTACAAGCTTATACTATAAAGCTTAAAGAAACTGTTTTTGATGAATTTAGTTTAAAAACAGATTTAAGAATTGGTGGTATAGATTTACCAAGTTCTATTTCAGAACCAATTTTTCAAGTCTTAGAACTACTAACCAATGGTTTAAGTTTAAATATAAATAGTGTAGATGAAGCACCTGTTTTTTTAACTCACCATAAATATGTAGATGAAATAACAGAAGAATCTAACACGGCAAGATATGGTGCTAAACAATTAATTCCATTAGATCCAAATATTCCAACAGTAGATTTAGACAAACCTATGGAAGAACCAGGACAAAGATTTAATGCGTCAACACTATATTTTAATGCTGGTTTCCGTTTCGACTTCGATTTGCGTTCAGAAAAACTAGAAGCAAAAAGAAACAACGGAACTGTAAGTAGTACCAAAAAAGCGCCAAAAGAAAAAACAAACAAAGAAGCAAAAACTAAAGAAGAGAAAGTAAAAAAAGAAAAAACACCAAAAGAGAAAAAAAGCAAGAAAGAAGAACCAGAACCTTTCTATTAAAAAGTATTATAAATAAAATAAAAAAAAAGAGACTCATTTTCGAGTCTCTTTTTTTATTGAATAAAAGAGACCGTTAATAGTTAAAAAGTTATCAAAATAAGTTGGTTAGGGCTTAAAAGTATCTGTTCCAAAAAGTGTGTCTATTATAAAAAAGGTTTTATCCTTTCTCTAGCTTTATTTTGGATTAGTTTACCTTCGGCTTGTGTCCACAATAATTGTTATACTAATTAACCTGAGTTATGGATTAAATTCTGCATAATTAACTGATAATCAATCGTCATTGCGAAATTTTGAGAGGAACGAACAAAATTGTGGCAATCTCAAACTATGAACTGCTATAAAGTAGATTACCTGTCTCTACCTGTCGGTAGACATGGTGCCGAACAGGTAGACTTCGCTACTTTCATCCGCTAGTAAAGACGCTCTTTTTCTAATAATTGCTAGTTTATTCAAACTGTTCTAATCCATAACTCAGGTTTTATTAGTAAAAATAACAAAATTTAATTAAGATGGATACTCAAACTAAATCTGCCTGTTCGGCTAGATAGGTTTATAAAAAAAATCACTAGTATCACTACGCATGAAAAATCCGTTGTACGCTAAGGTGTATAAAAGGTAGTTGTTTATATGTGTTTTATATTTATAATATTATACAAGTATAAGAATAAAAAACGCTTACCAATATAGTAAGCGTTTTTGGTTATTATCGTCATTTCTGTGCAAACAGAAATCTATTTTATAGGTCGGTGAAGACACCAACCTATAGTTTTTACTCTTTTGGTGATAAAACTACTTGAATTTTATTTTGAGTATCTAAGAATTGTTTTGCTGTTTGTTGAATATCTGCCAATGTTAATTGGTCGATATAGTCGCTATTTTCAATTTTGTTGATGTCCCAAGCATATTCGGTAGCATATTCTAATTTATCTAACCAATAGTCGTTTTCTTTTAAGTTGGTTTCTAACTCTCTTTTATAAGTTTCTTTTACTTTGTTTAAGTTGACTTCGTTAGTGCCATTTTTAATTAAATTGTCTATTGTTTCGTTTACTGCTTTTATTAATTCATCAGCTTTTTCAGGATCTGCATTAAAGTTGATATTAATACCATAAGCATTAATTGGTCTTTGTACAAAAGCACCATTTACGCCAACACCATATACACCACCTTTATCTTCTCTTAAATTTTCTCTTAGTAAGATGCTCAATACTTTTACCATAGCATTAAACTTAAACGCTTTAGCTTCTGTCCATTCAATATTGTTTTCTCCATGAATATGAATACCTACATTTGTTTTTGGTGTATTTCCTTTTTGAATACTTTTAGTAACAGTTCCACTTGGTTTAATGATATTTGGATTTTTCCAAGTTTCTTTTTTATCTGATGATGGAATACTACCCAAATATGTTTCTACTAAAGGTTGTAGTGTATTTACATCAATATTTCCTACAAAATAAAAAGTAAAGTCGGCAGCATTGCTAAATCTTTCACCATAAAATTTAAATGCTTTTTCAAAATCTACTTTGTCTAATGCTTCTTTTGTTGGCAAACTTCTTCTAATACTATTTTTATATATTGTATTATAATATTCGTTTAAAAAATAATATTGTGGATTTTCTAAAAGATTGTCATACATAGCATGTTGTTTTTGCATGAGTGTATTAAAATCGTCTTTTGATTTTCTTGGTGCTGTAAAATATAGGTTGACTAACTGCAACATGGTTTCTACATCTTTTGGTGTAGTTGAACCTTCAAAGCCATCACTCAATTCACCAACAAAAGGACCAACTTCTACGGTTTTGCCAATTAACATTTTATTGAGTGTAATAGCATCAAAATTAGAAATTCCAGATTCTGAAATGATTAAGTTAGAATAATCAGCAGACATAAAATCGTCATCACTATATTGCGAAGTTCCACCTGGACTGTATGCTCCAAATAAAATTTCATCGTTTTTAAAATCAGTTGGTTTAACAACAACTTTAGCACCATTAGATAAAGTCCAAGTTGTAATATTGTATTTGTCGTTTTTTTCTGTTTTTACCACTTTTCCAGCAGTAGGAATATTTTCCATTAAAGGCTCGTTGCTAACAACATCAACATAAGCATCAATTTTGCTTGCTTTGATAGATTTATCTAATGCAAGAATAGCTGCTTCACTAGGAATATTTGCTTTTTCTGATTCTGGAGCAGTTACTATAATAACAGCATTTTCATCAGAAATATATTCTTTTGCCATTTCTTGAAAAATTTCTAAAGGCAATTGTGGTACTATAGCATTAGCCAATTGATATTCTACATCAATTCCAGGTGCAGGAATTCCTTTTAAATAATTATAGACATATTCCATTACCAGACTTCTCGATTCTGTTTTGTCTTTTTCTTTTAAGGCATCTTCTAAAGATTTTAATAAATCTATTTTAGCTCTATCTAACTCAGATTGTGTAAAACCATGTTGTTTAATTCTTTCATTTTCGGTTAATAAAACACTAATTGCCTCTTTTATTTGTCCTTTTTTAACAACAGCAAAAGCATTAAACGCATCATTTTTTCGAGTTTCTTCATCATAAGAGCCACTTGCATAAGCAAAAGGAGCATCTGGCTTTTGCGTAATCTCTGCTAATCGTTGGCTATACATGGTATTAAATAACTGATTAGCAACATAAGAACCATAACCTTGTAGTGTATTTATTTCTGTTTTAGGATGCTTGTACATGATATATACTCTTTGTCCAGTTGCTTCAGCATCAGTATTAATAGAAACAAGTGTTTCTTTGTGTTCTGGTAATTCATATTCTACTTTTGGTCGTTCGTTCGTTGGATTTTTAATAGGAGAGAATCTTTTAATGACTTCTTGTTCCATTGAGTCTACATTAATATCACCAACAATACACATTGCCATTAAATCTGGTCTATACCAATCTTTATAAAATTTAGTAAATACATTATATGGTGCATTTTTTAGAATAGCAGTATCGCCAATAGGTAATCTTTTAGCATATCTAGAATCTTTATAAGCAACGGGTAAAAATTTATAAGTCATTCTCATATCAGGACCTTGACCAGTTCTCCATTCAGAAACAACAACACCTCTTTCTTTGTCAATTTCAGTTGGATCAAAACTTAAACCACTTGCCCAATCTTCAAAAACCAATAAACCTTTGTCTAAAACATCAGCTTTATCTGTAGGCAATTGTAGCATATATACTGTTTCGTCGAAAGAAGTATAAGCATTTAAGTGAGCACCAAATTTTACACCAGCACCTTCTAAGAAATTAACTAAATCGTTTTTAGCAAAATTTTTACTGCCATTAAATGCCATGTGCTCTACAAAGTGAGCCAAGCCCAACTGATTTTCATCTTCTTGATTAGAACCAGCATTAACAGCTAAACGCATTTCTACTCTGTTTTCTGGTTTCTTGTTTTGTTTGATGTAGTACTTCATACCATTAGGAAGTGTACCATATCTTACAGATGGATCTAATGGAATTGGCATTTTTAATGCTTCCTGAATTTCATTAGGAATTTCTTCTGCAACATCAGTAGCGTCTTCTACTTCTTCATTTACAGCATCTACGGCATTTTGAACTGTTTCTTCCACAGCATCTGCAACTTCTTCTGTTTTTTGTGTTGTAGATTTTTGAGAACAACTCAATACTGAAAAACTTAGGATAAAAATCCATATATATTTTTGCATATCTATAATTTTATGCAAAGGTATTGAAATAATGTAAATTAAATAGAATTAATGTTCCTCTTTGTTGTTTAATTCCATCTTTCTAATAGAAGGAGAATAAAACGCAGTTAGTATAACAATAATAATTGTCATTGTTCCACCAAATACTACTGCTCTTACGGTTCCCATTAAACTTGCAGTTAAGCCACTTTCAAATTCGCCAATCTCGTTAGAAGAACCTACAAACATAGAGTTTACTGCCGATACTTTTCCTCGCATTTCGTGTGGTGTTTCTAATTGTAAAATAGTTTGTCTTATAGCAACACTAACACCATCTAAAGCACCACTCATCATTAAACAAAAAAGAGAGAAATAAAAGTTTTTACTTATGCCAAACAAAATTATAAATGCACCAAAACCAGCAACACTTATTAGTAGTATTTTGCCTGCATTCTTTTTTATTGGAAAAAATGCAATACTTAATAAGGTAATTATAGCACCAATAGCTGGAGCTGCTCTAAGAATTCCTAGTCCTTGTGGTCCAACATGTAAAATATCACTAGCAAAAACAGGCAATAAAGCAATTGCTCCACCAAACAACACTGCAAATAAATCTAACGAAATACAAGAAAGAATGATTTTATTTTGAAATACAAATTTTAATCCTTTTTGTACGCTTTCTAAAAATGGTTCTGTTGCATTAAATTTAGCTTCGTGTTTTGGTTGAATTCTAGTGATACAGAAAATGGCAATAATTAAAAGTATTAATTGAATGGAAAAAGTTTTAGTAATTCCTATAAATCCATAAATAATGCCAGCCAATGCAGCACCAATGACCATACCTAATTGCCATGCACTACTACTCCATGTAGCACCATTTTGATATGTTTTCTTTGGAATTAAAAAAGCAGATAATGAAAATGAAGCAGGACCAGCAAATCCTCTAGCAAAACCTGTTAAAAAAACAACTAGAAAAATTAAACGAACAGTCATTTTTTTTCCAAATGATGCTATAAACCAAGGATGTGTGATTAGTATTAGAAAAGCACTTAGTAAGCTAAAGAATATAATACAATAAAGGAATAAATTTCTTTTTTCAGATTTATCAGCAATGTGACCACCATATAATGCAATAGTAATTGCAGGAATTGCTTCGGTGAGTCCAATAAATCCTAGCATTAATTTACTACCAGTAAGTACATATATTTCCCAACCAATTAAAACTACTTGGAATGAAATTGCCATAGTAATTAAAAATCGAGAAGCAACATACCATGAAAATTCTCTATATTTTAAAGCTTCAAATGGATCTTTATCTCGACTTAAATTAGAAAACATCTTTATTTTATAACTTCGATAAATCCTTTTAAATGTGGTTTCTCTTGTTTTTTATCTACTAAATCGAAATTGATTTGAGTTGGATTGATTTTATCGTATCTAAAAATAACTTGATTGGGTAAATACAATGGTGTTTTAAAACTAACGGTAATATTAAATGAGTCGCTATGAATTTGTGGTTCTAACTGACCTAAAATTCTTGCTTTGCTATACATTCCATGAATGATGTGTTGTTTAAATCCGAATAGTTTAGCACTGATTGGTGTAAGATGGATTGGATTAAAATCGCCAGATACTTTTGCATATTGATACCCTAAATTCGTTGCTAAATTCCAAGATTGTTTAATTGCGTGTTCGCCAACATCATCAATTTGCCAATTTAATTCTTTACCAGTTCCAGTTTTTCCTAAGAAAAGATAAACACTTGTTGCTTGCCAAACCAATGCATTATTTTGAAATACTTTTACTAGTACTTCAAATGCTTGACCTTTTTCATGAACAATTAAATCGCCAAATGAACATTGAATGTCATAAGGTGAATATTTTGAAACTTTATCAAACTGTTTAATTTGATTGGCTAAGTGTACCAAACCTAATAAAGGATAAGGTGCTTCTTTTTGTGTTAATAATTCGGTTTGAACTACAAACGATTTGGCATGTAAATAAGTAGCAGGAATGAAATCGCTGTCTGCTATTTGACACACTTTATTATAAGCTTTTAAATCACTTTCATTGATAGTAATATTTTTACACTCAATAGTAATTGCAGGTAGTTTTTTGTTTCCTTTTTTACCAAGTGTAGTAATTACTTTGGCGTAACTACTCATTGGTGTTGGTAATTGCTTTAACAAAATTGTTTTCATGAAATAAAATTATAAAATACTAATTGATAATAGGATTTACAAGCGTTAATAAAATAAGAAGTAAATATTGTGTATAAGTTTTTCTCACTATAAAGTCTAATGCATAATTTGGATTAAATAAAAAAAACTGCACCAAATTTGATGCAGTTTTTCATTATTATAATAAACCGAATTTATTTATTGTTGAGCTTTAAATTTTTTAATTGCTTCTGTTAATTTTGGTACTACTTCAAACAAATCGCCAACAACACCATAATCTGCAGCTTTAAAGAAAGGAGCTTCTGGATCTTTATTAATTACTACTATTGTTTTACTTTGGTTTACACCAGCCAAGTGTTGAATAGCACCTGAAATTCCGACTGCAATATATAAATTAGGTCTAATAGCCACACCAGTTTGTCCAACATGTTCGTGATGAGGTCTCCAACCAACATCAGCAACAGGACGAGAACAAGCTGTAGTAGCACCTAAGCTTGCAGCTAAATCTTCGATTATTCCCCAATTTTCTGGACCTTTCATACCTCTACCAGCACTTACAACCAATTCAGCTTCTGGAAGTGGAGCAACATCACCTTGTTGTCTTTTTACTTCTTTAACTGTAATTCTACTTGCTGCAGGAATTAAATCAATAGCTTCTACAGTTGCAGTACCACTACCTTTTGTAGCACCATAAGCATTTGGCGTAACAGAAACTACTTTATTTTCGGTATTAATGCTTACTAAAGCAAAGGCTTTACCAGAAAAAGCACCTTTTTTAACTACAAATCCGTTTGAAGTATCAGGTAATGCAACAGCACCAGAAACGATACCAGCATTCATTTTAACAGCTACTCTAGGAGCAACTGCTTTACCTGTTAATCCCATAGAAAAAATAACTGTATGAGCACCAATTTTATCTGCTGCATCTTTTACAGCTTGTGCATAAACACCAGCATCAAAACTATTAAATGCGTTGTTACTTGCGTGATATATTTTTGTGGTGCCATAGCTACCTAAATCAGCTAAATCGCTATCGTTAGCAGTTCCTAATGCTAAACCAACTGCTTCCGTACCAGTATTAGCTGCTAATTTTGAGGCATAAGAAGCTACTTCAAAAGAGCCTTTTTTTACTTTGCCATCTACTAAATCTACTATAAATAATATTGCCATGATTAAATTACTTTTGCTTCGTTATGTAATAAAGATACCAATTCGTCCATGTTGTCTGGATCAATCATTTTACAAGCAGCTTTTGCTGGAGGTAACTCGTATTTAACTGTACTAGTTTGAGGAGCAACTGCTTGTGGTGTTACTACAGCTAATGGTTTAGATTTAGCCATCATAATTCCTTTCATGTTAGGAATTCTAGCTTCTGCCATACCTTTAGCACAACTAATTACAAATGGAGTACTTACTTCTAATGATTCTTTACCACCTTCAATTTCTCTATCAATACTAGCTACATTGCCATTCATATCTAATTTAGATGCATAAGAGATAAATGGTAAATCTAACATTTCTGCCAGCATACCACCTAAATTAGAACCATTATAATTGATGGTTTCTTTACCTAGCATAATTACATCATAATTGCCATCTTTAGCAACAGCAGCAATATCGCTTGCAATTGAAAAAGAATCTAGGTCAGAAGTTGCATCAACTCTAATAGCATCATCAGCACCAATAGCCAATGCTTTTCTAATTACTTGGTCGTTTTCTGCACCACCAACATTAATAACAGTTACAGAACCACCGTTAGCTTCTTTTAATTCTAATGCTCTAACAAGAGCGTACCATTCGTCGTACGGATTTAATATCCACTGTACCTTATCTGTGTTGAATTTTGTGTCGTTTTCAACAAAAGAAATTTTAGTAGTGGTATCCGGAACTAAGCTTATACAAACTAAGAATTTCATAAATTATATTTTTATTTAAAGATTTTAGCTAAAATAATTCTTTAATTTGCAATTATAAAATGATAAATGACAGATTGATACAATTAGCACAACTTTTGGAAGAAAATCCGAATGACAGCTTTATCAACTTTGCCTATGCTAAAGAATTAGAAAAAGCAGGCAAGTATGAAAATGCTATGCAAGTGTTTGAAAATCTATTAGTTATAGATGAAAATTATATTGGAACATATTATCATTTAGCAAAACTATATGAATTAAACAACGACTTTAATAAAGCGTTAAATATTTATAATAAAGGCATTGAAATTGCTACAAAACAAAAAACAATGCATGCATTGAAAGAATTACAGCAAGCCAAAATGAATTTAGAAATAGAAATGGAATGAATTATTCACCTAAACACCTAAGTACTATGAAACACTTTTTTTTATTGATTTTAATTTTTGTTGTTGGATTAAATGTTTTTTCGAAAGATATAATTAAAAAATATAATAAATATAATATTTTATCAGATGATTATTTATTACATAATTTAAAGTCATATAAAAATAGTATAAAATCATTTACAATAAAACAACATGAATCTAATAATAACGAAATTTGGTCTAAATTTAATTTTGATAGAAATGGAAATTTAACTCATGTTGAATGTAGTGCTTACAGATTTAATAAATTAGAAGATATTAGAATAATAAATTATTATCATATTACAGATATAAATTTAATTCCAAAGGAAAAATCTATTTATAATAGATATTCATTAATAACAAATGATACAATCTTTATAAAATCTTTTTGGAAAAATAAAGCATTAATTAAAGAATATAGAAATAAGGGTTTGTATAGTATTGAAAACAATGATTCTAGTTCAAGCTATTATTTTAATTTTATTGATGAATCACTTAGAATAAAATATTATAAGTTACAAGATGATAGCGTTTATATGATTTTTAGAATAAATGATGCTGAACATATATATATAAACAAAGAAATAGATATTGATAAGAAACATCTATCTTATTTGATATCAATAAGAGGATTTCAAACGACTTTGAGCAGATCAACATATATTATAGATGATCATAATATAAATTATAGATATTATTATAATGTTTCTTATAATCCTAATAGTATAATAACTGATTTAGATACTCAATACAAAAATGAAGTTCTAATTAATTTAGATAATAATTATTTACCTATAACTATTAAATCTAAAATATTGAGTAATTACTATTTAGATTATTACAGACAATATTATTACTCAAAACCACCATTTATTAGAAACTACAATGATAAATGGATTGAATTTAACTACACTTACACCTACGAATACTACGAATAATGATAGATAAAATTAAACAATATATAGCACAATATCAACTGTTTGAACGCAACAACAAACTACTTGTAGCATGTAGTGGAGGCATTGACTCAATGGTGCTACTATATTTATTAAAAATATTAGAATATGATATAACAGTAGCTCATTGCAATTTTAATTTGCGTGGCGAAGAAAGTAATGCAGACGAACAATTTATTATTGACTTCTGTACTAAAAACAATATTCCATTTTTTACTAAGTCGTTTAATACTATACAAGAGAAAAAACAAAGCAAACAATCAACTCAAATGATCGCACGCAAATTACGCTACGAATGGTTTGAACAACTTCGGAATGAAAATGCAATTGATTTCATTGTTACTGCACATCATGCCAACGATCAACTCGAAACTATTTTACTCAATCTTACAAAAGGTACTGGTTTAAATGGATTAAAAGGTATGTTGCCAAAAAATAATTTTGTAGTACGACCTTTATTAGCTATTACTAAACAAGAAATTGTAGCTTTTGCTCATCAACATAAAATTGCTTTTAGAGAAGACAGTAGCAATGCTTCAACCGATTATCAACGCAATTTATTACGACATGAAGTAGTGCCTGTGCTAGAAAAAATAAATCCGAATATTTTGCAAAACATACAACAGTTTTCAGAATATATGTCTGATTATACGCTATTAATAGAACAAGATTTAATGGACTACATCAACAAAAAATGTGTTTTTATAAACAATGATGTTGTAGCAATTAATTTCAACTATTTTAGAAAACATCCAGCAGTAAAAACTATTTTGTATCACTTGTTGAATAAGTACGATTTTAATGCAGAACAAATTCAAAACATATTACAAAACATCAATGAACAACAATCAGGTAAACAATACTTTTCAAGCTCATGTCGATTAATAGTCGATAGAAAACAATTGTTTGTAGTTGATTTAAAATCAGAAAAAACACATTATTTATTGTTCGATAAAATTCCAAAACAAATTATTTTTAACAACTATAAAATACAATGTAAAATTGTTCCGATAGATAAAATTAATATCAAAAAATCAGTTAATTATGCATATTTAGATGCAGACAAAATTCAATTGCCATTGTTGATTCGTTATTGGAAACAAGCCGATTATTTTTATCCATTTGGATTGTCTAAACTAAAAAATCCAAATAAAGTAGGAAAGAAGAAACTGTCTAAGTATTTTAAAGACCAAAAATTTTCGCAGATAGACAAAGAACAAACACCAATATTATTTTCAGACGAAAAATTAGTTTGGTTAATAGGTCATAGAATTGACGATAGATTTAAAATCACTACAACAACAAAAACAGTATTGAAGATGAAGATAATTGAATAAGAAATAACAGGAATTAAAACATCTACACTTCTTTACTTTCTTTAACTATAATATTCTGTTAAAGCTATTAGCTTTGTATTCTTAATAAATAGCCATATCTTTGCCAACATTTTATGAGGAAAATCTTTATCATATTATTGTCTTTATCACTATTTGCTTGTAACAAGAGCTATCAACAAGCATTAAAATCTAATGATGTAGATGAAAAAGAAAAGGTAGCCAACGAGTATTTTGAAAAAGAAAAATATGAGAAAGCAATTCCATTATACGAGCAGTTGCTTACCGTTTTAAAAGGTCAGAAAAGCGTAGAAGACATTTATTTTAAATATGCCAAAGCACAATACTACAATCAAAGTTATGAGTTAGCAGGGTATTATTTAAGAAGTTTCTATCAAACCTATCCTGCTAGTAAAAATGCAGAAGAAGCTGGCTTTTTAGAAGCTAAGAGTTATGCCGATGTATCACCAAGATATTCCTTAGAGCAAGTCAATACCATTAAGGCAATTAGTGTTTTCAATAGCTTTTTAACAAGATATCCAGATTCTAAATATAAAACGGAAGTGAATGCAGAAATGGATAAATTAAGAGGCAAGCTAAGAAAGAAATCATACGAAGCAGCGTATCTGTACTATAAAATAGAACAATATCATGCAGCATCTGTTGCTTTGGCAAACTTTATAGAAGAATATCCAGAGTACGAAAAACCAGATGAGATTGCTTATCTTATCGTAAAATCTAATTTTAAGTATGCAGAGCAAAGTTATTCAGAGAAAAAACTAGAACGATTCGAAGAATATGCTACATCTTATCAAGATTTTGTCAATAAATTTCCTAATAGTGAGTATATTGGCGAGTTAAATAAACTCAATCAACAAGCATTAAATAAAATTAAAAATACAAAAAAAGATAAATCATGAATAAAGAGGAATTAAAAAACCAATCGGCGTATATCGAAACTAGAGATTTGAAAAAAATAAAAGACCAAACAGGTAATGTTTATCAGTCAATCAATGCAATCTCTAAAAGAGCCAATCAAATTAATACTAAATTAAAAGAAGAATTGCACAGAAAATTAGAAGAGTTTGCTTCTGCAACAGATAATTTAGAAGAAATATTTGAAAACAGAGAGCAAATTGAAATCTCTCGTTATTACGAAAAAATGCCAAAACCTTCTATTTTAGCTTTAGGTGAATTCTTAAACAACGAAACGCATATAGAATTACCACTTAAAGAAGAAATGGAATCGGTATTGTCAGAAGAACAATAAAAAATAATGCAAGCCATTAAAGGCAAAAAAGTTTTACTTGCAGTTTGTGGTAGTATTGCTGCATACAAAGCTGCTTATATTGTTAGATTATTAATTAAATCTGGAGCAGAAGTGCGTTGCATTTTAACTAAAGATGCCACCAATTTCATTGCACCTTTAACTTTAGCAACGCTTTCCAAAAACGATTGCTTGGTAGAATTTACCAATGCCAACAAAACCAATTGGACCAATCATGTAGATGTAGCACTTTGGGCAGATGTAATGCTTATAGCTCCAGCTTCTGCCAATACCATTGCTAAAATGGCTCATGGTATTTGCGATAACTTGCTGTTAGCGACATATTTATCTGCTAAGTGTAAAGTATTTGTTGCACCAGCTATGGATGTAGATATGTGGCATCATCCATCAACACAAAATAATATTAGCTTGCTAAAAAGCTATCAAAACGAAGTCATACAAGTCAATCATGGCGAGTTGGCAAGTGGTTTAATTGGCGAAGGAAGATTAGAAGAACCAGAAAATATTGTTGCTATTCTAAATCAATATTTTGAAAACTTTACTACAAAGCCAATCTCTATTCTAAACAATAAAAAAATTTTAATTACAGCTGGACCAACTTATGAACCAATTGATCCAGTACGATTTATTGGCAATCATTCTAGCGGAAAAATGGGAATTGCTCTAGCTAAACAAGCGAGTGCAAGAGGAGCGAAGGTAACTCTAGTACTAGGACCAAGTACTATTGCTGTTGATGATGCAACGATTAATCTGATTAGCGTTCAAACAGCAGCAGAAATGTATAAAGCATGTTCTGATAATTTTGCTACACAAGATGTTTGCATTTTTGCAGCAGCAGTAGCCGATTATAAAGTGCAAGAAGTAGCCGATGAGAAAATAAAAAAGTCGTCTAATAATTTGGAAATTGCACTCACTAAAAATGTAGATATTGCTTTGGAGTTTGGCAAAATCAAGAAAAACAACCAAATAAGTGTTGGATTTGCACTAGAAACACAAAACTTAGAACAATATGCTAAAGAAAAACTGCAAAAAAAGAACTTCGATTTTGTAGTATTAAATTCGCCGAAAGATAAAGGAGCAGCTTTTAAACACAATACCAATAAAATTACTATATTAGATAAATACAATAATTTGACTAATTTTGAGTTAAAAGATAAAACAGAAGTTGCTAATGATATTTTAAACTACTTGGAAAAAATGTATGAAGCTTAAAAATTATATATTACTTATATTGATAATTATTGGACTAGCCACTCAAGCACAAGAGTTGAATTGTAAAGTAAGTGTCATTTCACCAAACAATCAAAGTGTAGATCCTAGAGTATTTAAAAATATGGAAATTGCCATACAAGAGTTTTTAAATGGTAGAAAATGGACAAACGATTCGTATAAACCTTACGAAAAAATAAAATGTTCTATTACACTCAACATTACAGAAATTCCAACAGAAGGAACTTATAAAGCAGATGCTATTGTTCAGTCGCAACGACCAGTATTTAATAGTATGTATAATACTGTTTTACTGTCATATAAAGACAACGATTTTGATTTTGACTATGCCGACTTACAAATTTTAGACTATAACAACAATGCCTATTCATCGCATCTTACATCATTATTAGCTTATTATGCTTATATGATTATAGGATATGACAATGAATCGTTTTCTGAAAATGGTGGAGAAGATGATTTTCAACAAGCATTAACAATTATCAATAACATACCATCGCAAGTTCAAAGTCAATATAAAGGTTGGAATAAATTAGATGGAACTAGAAACAGATTTGCTTTGGTTGATGGCTGGTTAAATCCAAGATATAAAATGATGCGGAAAGCATTTTTGTTTTATCATTTTAATGGACTAGACAATATGTATACTGATGCTAGTAAATCAAGAACAGTAATTACAACAGCGTTGACTTTTTTACAGCAAGTAAATAAAGACAATCCGAATTTAATGCCATTGCGAGTTTTCTTTGAAGGAAAAAAAGAAGAGTTGCTCAATATTTATTCCAAAGCAGATATTGCAGAAAAAAATTCAGTAGTACAACTATTGTCTACACTAGATCCAGTCAATGCAGCTTCCTACAAAAAAATAGGCAAGTAGTTTTTTTAGTTAGATTACTTTGTTAATTTATGTGCTGTCAGAAGTTTCCTTCTGACATTGTAGAGCGGAAACTCTTAACAATACAATCAGTATAATAAAAATAGTTGATGGTACAAAAGATGCTAAAATAAATTCAGTAAGTACACCTTTCCGAACTTTAAATTCTCAGCAGTGTCTCTTGAAAAGGACACTGCGTTGTAACGCAATATAGATTTTATATATCCTTACTAGTATCTAAATTTTTGTTTGTATTTTTGAGCCAAATGTTGCAAAAACTAGAAATAAAAAACTATGCAATTATTGATGAAATGAATATCAATTTTCATCAACATTTTAATATTATTACAGGCGAAACTGGTGCAGGAAAATCTATTTTGCTAGGAGCGTTGTCTTTGGTGCTAGGCAAAAGAGCAGATACTAGCGTACTACGAAATGAAAATGATAAATGTGTAGTAGAAGCTTGGTTTAATATTGACAATAAGTATAAATCTATTTTTGAAATCAATGATGTAGATTTTGATACTACTACCATCATCAGACGAGAAATAAACAGCAACGGAAAATCTAGAGCTTTTATTAATGATACACCTTGTACATTACAACAATTGCAAGAAGTAACCAATCATTTAATTAATATTCATGCACAAGGCGAAACCCAAAAGTTATTAGACGATTTTTTCTTTTGTAATATATTAGATAGTTTGGCTAATCAACAAAAAACAGTAGAAGAATATCAATTAGCATATAAACAATATAAAAAAGCACTCAATCAACTAAATCACTTAAAAGCAACACAAGCAAAAAATCAAAAAGAACAAGATTTTTTACAATTTCAGATTGAAGAATTTAATCAGTTGAGTGTTAGTTTAGAAGATTACGACCAAGTAAACAGCGAACTATTGCTACTACAAAATGCAGAAAGCATACAACAACAACTCAATACAGCTTTACAACATTTAGACGAAGGCGATTTTTCAGTCTTACAACAATTATCAACAGTAAACAAAGCATTGAGTAGTATTGCTTCCTATAATGATGTTTTTAGTGAAATAAATATAAATGTATTTAATATTCAAGAAGAATTAAATAGTATAGTCAAACAAATCAATCAAAATATTGCAGTAGTAGAATACAACCCAAACAGATATGAGTTATTGCAAGAACAAGTTTCGTCAGTTAATAAATTAATGTTGAAACATCAAGTCAATACAGTAGACGAATTATTACAAGTGCAACAAAGCTTACAAGCACAACTTAATAATATTGATGAAGACAATGAACAGTTAGCACAATTAGAAATATCAACAAAAAAACAATTTGATGCACTCAACAAACAAGCCATAAGTATTGCTAAAAACAGACAAGCACAAATAAACGGATTTGAAAAAGAGTTGACACAACTTTTACACGAGTTAGGAATGGAATTTGCAGTAGTACAATTACAATTAAATACTACTGAATTAAATGCTATTGGAAATAATATAGCAGAACTATATTTTTCTCCAAATAAAGGTATTGCACCAAATACACTCAATAAAGTTGGTTCTGGTGGCGAAAAATCTCGATTAATGTTGGCTATAAAATCTATAGAAGCCAAACACCAAGCTCTACCAACTATGATTTTTGATGAAATTGATACAGGTATTTCTGGTGAAGTTGCCAATAGAGTAGGAAAGTTGTTACAAGAAATTGGAAAAAAACATCAAATTATAGCAATTACGCATTTACCACAAGTAGCAGCTAAAGCACATCAGCATTTCTTTATTTATAAAAATCATGATAAGTCTATTACTTATACCAATATAAAAGTACTAGATAATGAAACACGAATACAC
This sequence comes from Chitinophagales bacterium, assembly GCA_020636535.1. NCBI lineage: Bacteria > Pseudomonadati > Bacteroidota > Chitinophagia > Chitinophagales > Chitinophagales bacterium. Next base: position 1,779,116 of record JACJXT010000011.1, on the reverse strand, counting down.
GAATTAGCAGTTATGTTGAGTGGCGATAATCCAAATCAAGCAGCCATAGAAAATGCTAAAATTTTATTGCAATAGTACGATTACTTGTTGTGCATTTGGTTGTTATTCAAAAAAACTAGTACGATAAAGAAGTAACTTTATAATAGATGCTATAAATTTAATTTATTTTTATAAATGAAATATAATTTTTACTTTATTCTTTGGCTATAAAAAAGTAGCATCTCACGAACTGTGTAAGTTTAAAAGTTATTTTAGAAAATTTTGTAGTGCAACGAAGCAATATATCTGATGCTGCAGGCAGTTCAAGAATCTATCATAAAAATTGAAGAAAGATTCCCAATCAAGTCTGCCTGTCAGCAGACAGGTTGAGAAAGACGATTTTTATTTTATTTCTAAATGCAAAACAAGTTATTATCTAAAAATCATGATTCATATAGTCTCTTAAAAATCTCACTAAAAAAAACTACTTTTGCAACATGCAAATCTATAACAATATATTAGACACTATTGGAAATACTCCTATTGTAAAGTTAAATAAGATAACGCATCATATTCCTGCTACGGTTTGCGTAAAATTAGAATATACCAATCCAGGAAATTCTATTAAAGACCGAATGGCTTTAAAAATGATTGAAGATGCAGAAAAAGATGGTCGTTTAAAAGCTGGTGGTACTATTATAGAGTGTACTAGTGGCAATACTGGAATGGGTTTGGCAATTGCGGCAGTAGTAAAAGGTTATAAATGTATTTTTACTTCAAACGATAAACAATCTAAAGAAAAGTTTGATATACTTAGAGCTTTTGGTGCAGAAGTTATTGTTTGTCCAACTAATGTAGCAGCAGATGATCCACAGTCCTATTATTCTGTAGCAGCTAAATTAGCTAAAGAAATTCCAAATTCAGTTTGGTTAAATCAGTATGATAACTTATCGAATAGACAAGCACATTACGAGCAAACTGGTCCAGAAATTTGGCAACAAACCGATGGCAAAATTACTCACTTAGTAGTTGGAATTGGAACTGGTGGAACAATTACTGGTACTAGTAAATATTTAAAAGAGCAGAATCCCAATGTAAAATCTTGGGGAATAGATACTTATGGTTCTATCTTAAAACAATATCACGAAACAGGAACATTTAATCCAGATGAAATTCATAGTTATATTACAGAAGGCATTGGCGAAGATATCATTCCTAAGAACTACGATTTTTCTTTGATTGATTTTATTGAAAAAGTAACTGACAAAGATGCTGCTTTAATGCAACGCAGAATGGCACAAGAAGAAGGTCTTTTTGTAGGCAACTCTGCTGGTGCAGCAGTACAAGGTTTATTACAATTGCATGAGCAGTTTCCTTTAACTAAAGATGATTTAGTGATTATTATAGTACACGATCATGGTTCTAGATATGTAGGCAAATTTTTTAATGACGACTGGATGCGAGAAAAAGGTCTGCTAGATTAAAGTATTATTGTATTAAATTGCCTTTAGGTTTGCAGAGTAGAATTGTAAAGAAAAAATTTACCTATTTCTGTAGACAGATAAAATATTTGTTGTGAAAGAAAATTAACCAAGTTATTATTTTTATTTTTTTAATGGGTTAAACTATCTCAAATTGTGGATACTATCATTTTATTTTATTTATAAAAAGTATTTACTTTGCAACTCATGAAAAAGGTGTTATTAGAAGTCTTAGATGTATCACATGGTTATACTGAAAGAGGTTCGTATGCAGTGGTGTTAGGCGAAAAAAATGGTAATAAACGACTACCTATTGTTATTGGTGTTTTTGAAGCCCAAGCAATTATGATTGCAATAGAAAAACTTACATCACCACGACCTTTAACACATGATTTATACAAAACAACTCTCGAACAATTTGATATTTCTATAAAAGAAGTTGTTATTGATAATTTAATGGAAGGTGTTTTTTATGCCAAACTAATTGCTAGTAATCAAGAACATACAGTTGAAATAGATTCAAGAACTTCTGATGCCATTGCTATTGCATTACGATTTGATTGTCCTATTTTTATATATGATAATATTTTAAATAACGCAGGAATTGTTTTAATTGAAGAAGAAAAATTAGCACCAAGCACACCAGAAGAAGAATACTTAGAGCAAAAGAAAAAACAAAATGAGTTAAGTGCTTATTCTATTAAAGAGTTAGAAGCACTTATAGATGAAGCTATAGAAAATGAAGAGTTTGAAAGAGCAGCTCAATTGCGTGATGAAATTAATAGCAGATCGTAATATAAAAATCAACTTGTTGTAACTCTAAAAGCAAAATAAAGTAAACTGTTATAAATTGCTTTTTTACAACTCAATGTCATTAAAGCTCTTATCTTTTCCCCAAGAAAATATTTTTTCAAAAAAAGGCAGCCAAGCGTGTGTTTTAATTTTTTCTAAGAAGTAAATTTCGTGTTCTTTTTCTTTAATACCCATTTCTTTTAAAATGGCATCATGCTCTGTAATATTTGATTGATGAAATAGTTCTATCATTCTAAAATATTCGTTTACATTGCCACTTTCTAATCTTCCTGCAAAATACATAGGCATAAACCAACCAATAATGTAGCAACTGTATTGTATGATTCTTCCTATAATACTATATTTTATTTCGTACCACTTAGAAATGTTGATATCATACTGTTGCATTATTTTTAAAACTTCGGCTCTGTGTTCCCATTCGTCTTGTTCAATTTGTTGAATCGCTGTTTTTTCTTCTAGACTTTTAACTGCACCAGCGTGACCTATATAAGCATAAGCCGCAGCTTTTTCAGCAGCGTAAGCTAGTTGTAATAAATTAATGAGTTCTTTTTGAAGATTCATAAGTAAGTGCATATTTATGATGTAAATTTATTCAATTTTTTATTCCTATTTTTTTTAAAAAATCTATTTTTTTATTAAGTTTTTTATTTAAATTTATATTATGAAAAAAGTTTTTTATTTATTTTCTTTTGTAACATTCATTATAATAACCAGTTGTAATAATGAAACGGTTAATCCTATAACTAATAATACTGACGGAAAAATTAAAACAATAAGTTTTTTAAGTGAATATGGTGATGAAGGAACTCTTAGGTTTTATTATAAAGAAAATGGCTTATTAGATTATTTTACTGAAAATGATTCTGTGTATCATTATATAGACTCTATATTAATAAACTCTGTCATCAATAACAGTTTGGTTACAAGATTAGTAGATAATTATTCTCTTGAGTGGTTATATGATAATGCTCCAGATACTACCTATTTTATATATAATAATAATAATTTAACTTATAGAAAAAGACATGATTACCATTTAAGTAATCATGAGGTATATGAAATTGATTCTCTTTATTATGATAATAGTAATTTAAATAAACAGATACATCATGAACATCATGATTTTGGTTATAATGGAACAGGAAATCATTCTTATAGATATACATTTAACTATTATTATGATTTAACAAAAAACAGTAGCTTAACGAATGAAAATATTGGTATGCCTTATTTTGGAAATTCTAGTAAAAATGTTTTAGATTCTATCAACTACACATATTGTGAGAAAAATTATATAGATCCTTATATAGACAATGATTATTATTGTCAAGATATGGTTAGTTTTAAGGTTATTAATGAATATGATAATTTAGGCAGAATTATAAAAACCAATGCACTTCCACTTTCTGGGTTATTTTTTATTAATTTTTTACCAACAGTTACCGTATTTTTTGATAATACTTACTTTGAAATTACTTATTATTAATTAAAGACTATTATTTATATTTTCTATCTTTCTAATAAAATCAGATTTTGCATTGGCGTATTCGTTACCATCTTTCCATGTTTTTTTAGATAATGCTACTTTTAATTTGTAGTATGCATCTCTAGTGGCTTCATTATTGCGTAAGTAATCTCTAAAAAAGAGATGTCTTTTCCAAAAAGGACTATCGGTTTCTACTATATGCAAATGATGTGTGCTTATATTGTTTTGTATTTTTCGTAAAAACCTTCTTTCTGGAATAATTTTGTCATACTCAGCAATGTAATTGTAGTTTAATGCTTCTAGCACTTTTATAATTTCATGAATGGAATTAAAGTTTTGAAGTCCAAGCATAATGTCTATAATAGGTTTTGCACCCAAACCAACAACAGCAGTACTTCCTATATGTTCAATAGTAGTATTGTAATTGGCTAAATTGTTTTGAAGTAGTTTTGCTTCAGCATCAAATAGATACTTCCAATTAGCATTATATGGTTCAATAGTTATTGTTATGATTATTTAGCATTTAATTTTAAGCTATTTTTCTTTAAATATGCTTTAATTTGTTCATTCGTTTTGCCAAATAAATCTTCCGATATTTTCTCTTTTATTTTCCTAAAAGTTTTAACAGTGTCAAAATCTTTTTCTTTTACAATCTTTTCTTTAGTCTTCATATTCTAAAATTTCTCTTGGTGATCTAATTTCTAATGAAATGTAATTCATTCTTAAGTTTATAGCGTTATAACCTCTTATTCTATAAACATTAACAATATGCTTAAAGTTCCAGCTAACTAAAATATCTACTTTATTTAGCGTTGCAGTTGCAATATGTAAACAGTCATCAAAGCTTGTTTGTCCTACAACTTTTTCTTCAATATATTTAGAAGCAAGTTCTATGGCGTCATCATTTATTTCTACTCGCTCTTTATTTTTAGTTGGTAAGCTTTTAAAAAAATTACGCACATTTTCTGGAGCTTTAATTAATTCTGATTCTGTAAGATTTGAAAAAACGCAAATTATCTTTCCAAGTTTTACACGCTCAAATAATTGAAGTGTTGCTTCTTCAAATTCTGCATCGAAAACTCATCCAAAAACGGAAGTATCAAAATAAAATCGTTGTTTCATTTAAGTTATCTTACTTCAAAGATAACTATTTTATTATTTCTTCTGCTTCTTGTATCGCTGCATCAATTCCACTAGCATCATTGCCACCAGCTGTCGCATAAAAAGCTTGTCCACCACCACCACCTTTTATATTTTTAGCTAGTTGTTTGATGATGCTTCCTGCATGCAAATTCTTCTCTGTAACTACATTATCAGCTATAATTAAAGACAATAATGGTTTGTCGTTATTGACAGTTGTTGCTAAAAAAAATAAATTATCGACTTCATTTTTTAAATCAAATTGTAATTTCTTTAATGCTTCGGCAGAAATATTATCAATATTTGTAATCAATACATTTATATTGTTTATTGATTTAATTTTATTTTTTAAATTTGTTTTTAAATGTGCTACTTGTACTAAAGCTTGTTGTTCAATTTGCTTTTTTAAAGCATTATTTTCTTCTTGTAATTGCGTAATGCTATGTATTGCATCTTTACTGTTTTTAAGTTGAGTATAAATAGCACTTAACTCTTCTAACTTTTCGTTGATATAGTGTTCTGCTTTACTAGCACAAACAGCTTCAATTCTTCTAACACCAGCAGCAATACCACTTTCACTAGTAATTTTAAACAAACCTAATTCGCCAGTCGTAGCAACATGCGTACCACCACATAGTTCAATAGAATAATGTTCATCAATAATAATAACTCTAACTTCATCGCCATATTTTTCGCCAAACAAAGCCATTGCACCTAATTGTAATGCCTCATCTTTCGACATAGTTTTAATGATAACTGGAATATTGGCTCTTATCTTTTCATTGACTAGTTGTTCTACTGCTTGCAATTCCTCCTCAGTACATTTAGCAAAATGCGAGAAATCGAATCTAAGATAGTCGCTGTTAACCAAAGAACCTTTTTGTGCAACATGTTCTCCTAAAACTGTTCTAAGTGCAGCGTGTAATAGGTGAGTAGCTGTATGATGATTGGCAGTTAAATGACGAATATTTTCAAATACATGTGCTTCTAACGATTCATTGATATTTTTTGGCAACTCATCAGTAAAATGAATAATTAAATCATTTTCTTTTTTGGTATCTGTTACTTCAATAATTTCATTACTGAACGACAAAATGCCTCTATCGCCAACTTGTCCACCACTTTCTGCATAAAATGGTGTTTTATCTAATACAATTTGATACTGTTCTTTTTCCTTGCTTTCAATTTTTCTATATTTCAAGATTTTAGCTGGAGTTTCTAACGAAGTATAACCAACAAAATCTACACTACCATCATTTATGATTGTCCAATCATCTACTTCTAATTTTGTAGCAGCTCTACTTCTTTCTTTCTGAGCTTGTAATTCAGTTTCAAAACCTTTTTCATCAATAACCCAACCATGTTCTTCAACTATTAATCTTGTTAAGTCAATAGGAAAACCATAAGTATCGTAAAGTTCGAAACATATTGTGCCATCAAATATTATTTTTTGATTAACTACTTCACTTATCTTATCTAATGGATTTATTACTTTAAAGTCTATTTCAGATGATGTATTTGGAAAATCTTCAAGCCTTTTATTTGTAATCGCTTCCATATACTCATCTAACCTTTTTAATCCTTTTTCTAATGTTTTCAAAAAGGTAGTTTCTTCTTCTAAAATTACTTTTTGTACAAATGATTTTTGTTGATATAATTCTGGAAATACTTCTTGAAATTGTTCGGCTAATTTCTCGACTAATAAATGTAATAAAGGTTCTTTTCTGTTGAGATAAGAAAAATAATATCGTACTGCTCGTCTTAAAATTCTTCTAATCACATAACCAGCACCAGTATTGCTTGGCAATTGTCCATCTGTAATAGTAAAACTTACTGCACGAATATGGTCGGCAATTACTCTAAATGCAATGGCTTGTTTGGTGTCAGAACCATCGTATTGTTGTTGAGTGATTTCGGTAACTAAATCAATAATAGGACTAAAAACATCGGTATCGTAATTAGAATTTTTATTTTGAATTACTCGCACTAATCTTTCAAAACCCATTCCAGTATCTACATGTTTTGCAGGTAACTCTTCTAAGCTACCATCTTTTTTTCTGTTGAATTGAATGAATACATTGTTCCAAATTTCAATTACTTGTGGATGATCTGCATTTACCAATGAAGCACCAGCAACCGTATTTCTTTCCTCATCTGTTCTACAATCAATATGAATTTCGGTACAAGGACCACAAGGACCAGTATCACCCATTTCCCAAAAATTGTCTTTTTTATTGCCTAGTAAAATTCTATCTTCTGCAATATGTTTTTTCCATTCATTATATGCTTCTTCATCTTTTGGTAGGTTTTCATTTGCATCACCTTCAAAAATAGTAACAAATAAACGGTTCTTATCAATCTTTAAAACTTCGGTTAGAAATTCCCAACTCCAAGCAATAGCTTCAGCTTTAAAATAGTCGCCAAAACTCCAGTTGCCTAACATTTCAAACATAGTATGATGATAAGTATCCACACCAACTTCTTCTAAGTCGTTGTGCTTACCAGAAACTCTTAAACATTTTTGCGTATCTGCAATTCTAGGATACGGTGCTTGTTGATTGCCTAAAAAATAATCTTTAAATTGATTCATTCCAGCATTGGTAAACATTAGCGTAGGATCATTTTTTACAACAATAGGTGCAGATGGAACTATATGATGTTTTTTTGATTTAAAGAAGTTTAAAAAGTGATTTCTGATTTCGGAAGCGGATAAATAATTCATTGTATATCAATTAATTAAAATATTTTTTAAAAAGTTTAACTTTGAACTTAGTTTGCATACAATTAAAGTTTAATATCTTGCATGAAAATTGACACAAAATTATAATTTTTTAGCTGTAAAAGATGCCAAAAGAGAAATATTATTATAATCCTAACACGCTACGCTACGAAAAGTACAAGTTGAGTATTAAACAACGATTTGTAAGAGTGTTAGGTTTTTTTACATCAGCTTTTTTCTTCGGATTTTTAGCTATGGTTTTAGGATATAGTTTTTTTGAAACGCCTGAAGAGAAAAAAAATCAACAAGAAATAAATGAAATTTTAGATAGATATGAAATCTTAAATAAACGAATAGATGCTTTATCTGGTGTATTGCAAGATTTAAGTAATAAAGATGATAATATCTATAGAGTTATTTTTGAAGCAGATCCATTACCAGATGAAATTAGAAATTTAAAAATAGAACGCTCTAAAATATATGCAGAGTTAAAGAATGTATCTGAAGGAAAAATAATAAGTGAAACGCTAGAAAAAATAGAAGCATTAGAAAAAAAGACCTATGTTCAATCTAAATCATATAAAGAATTGATAGAATTGATTAAGAAGAAAGAAGATTTATTACACAGTATTCCTGCAATACAACCAGTAGCAAATAAAGATTTAAAACGCATGGCTTCTGGTTATGGTTATAGAATTGATCCAGTGTATAAAACTAGAAAATTTCATGCAGGAATGGATTTTACGGCACCAACAGGAACGCCAGTTTATGCGACAGGAGATGGCGTAGTAAAAATAGCATCTAATCAAGGTGGTGGTTATGGTAATAAAGTTGTAATAGATCATGGCTTTGGTTATCATACTTTATATGCTCACAATAGTAAAATATTGGTTAAAGCAGGACAGAAAGTAAAAAGAGGAGAGACTATTGCTTTGGTTGGTAGTACAGGAAAATCAACAGGACCACATTGCCATTATGAAGTTTGGAAAAACGGAACAAAGATAAATCCAATTAATTTTTATTTTAATGATTTGTCGCCAGAAGAATACGACAAAATTATTGAAATGTCTGATCAAAACAATCAATCATTCGATTAATATATTGATATGCCATATAAAGAAAAAGATATTGAAAAACTATATTACTCTATTAGTGAAGTAGCTAAAATGCTAGATGTAAATACTTCATTAATTAGATTTTGGGAGAAAGAATTTCCTTCACTCAAACCAAGAAAAACAGCTAAAGGAAACCGATTGTTTACTCAAAAAGATATTGAGAATTTAAAACTCATTTACTATTTGGTAAAAGAAAAAGGATTTACACTAGAAGGTGCTAAAAATAAACTAAAAGAAGGAAATGTTGTAGTAGCAACAGATAAACAAGCAACTTTAGTGACTAAATTAAAAGAAATTAGAAACTTTTTACAAACATTACATGATGAAATCTAATATAAAATATTTCGTATTACTAATATTAATAGCTATAATTGTAGTATTAATTGTTTTTAAAATTAAAAAGAAAGATAAAGTTACAATAGACAATCCAAGTATTTATTTTGAATCGCTATACGATACCAAAGGAAAACATTTATTTAGAGCAGTTGATTTAATGATGACTAAAAAAAATGTGTTGAGTAATGAAAAAGCAACACTTTTTGAAGAACCAGATAATAATCTATTTTATGCTTATAGCTTTCCAGTAGACTCAACACCTTTTGGAGAATATTTAGATTTAAAATATTTTTTTAATGAAAATAATCAGCTAGATATTATTATGTGTAATGTCTATCTCAACGATTCTATTCAAGAAGACAAAATGATTAAAAACTTAAACCAATATTATTCATATTTATATGGTAGGAAAGAAGTAGATGAGTTTAAATACGATGTGTGGAATGCACATACGACTTATCAAAAAGAAGATGTTGATTTTACAGTTGCTATTAGAAAAATGCAAGAAGAATACGGTATTAATATTGAGTATAATATTAACTAATACACTACAAATCTATACTTTGCTTAATTATAGATTCTCCATGTTGAGAAATGTCTAAGCCCAATTCTTCTTCTTCTTTAGTTACTCGCATTGGCTCAATTTTATCTGTAATAAAATATAAAATATAAGAACCAACAAAAGCAAATGCGGCAACACCAACTAATGCAATCATATGATGAATAAAAGTTTTTGAAACGCCATAAGCTAATCCCCAATCTGCTGTTGGTAAACCAGTACCATAATCAGCAGCAAAAATTCCAGTAAAAATCATACCCATAATTCCACCAACACCATGACATGGAAATACATCTAAAGTATCATCTATTGAAGATTTATTTTTATAATGTACTGCAAAATTACTTATAATAGCAGAAATAGCACCAATAGCAATACTTTCACCAACATTAACAAAACCACAGGCAGGTGTAATAGCAACTAAACCAACTACAGCACCAACACAAGCACCAACCGATGATACTTTGTGACCTCTTACCGCATCTAAAAATATCCAACTAATCATGGCAGCAGCAGCAGCAGTATTAGTAGTAGCAAAAGCATTAGCAGCAGTAGCATTTATACCTAATGCACTTCCACCATTAAAACCAAACCAGCCAAACCACAATAAACCAGTTCCAATAATTACAAAAGTAACATTAGAATACTCATGAGTTCTTTCACTAGCAGTTCTTGGTCCTAAAAAGATAGCACCAGCCAAAGCAGCTAAACCTGCACTCATGTGTACTACTGTTCCGCCTGCAAAATCTAATACACCAAATTTTCTTAAAATTCCATCAGGATGCCAAGTCATATGACATAATGGTGCATAGATGAAAATAAAAAATAAGATAATAAATATTAAGTAGCTAGAAAATTTAACGCGTTGAGCAAATGAGCCAGTAATTAACGCAGGTGTTATAATTGCAAATTTCGATTGAAATAAAGCAAATACTATAAATGGTATAGAAGCAGAAAATTCAGCATTGGGTGTTAAAGAAACATTTTTAAACATTACATAAGTAAAAGGGTTTCCAATAATTCCGCCAACATCTTCTCCAAAACATAAGCTAAAACCAAATACTACCCAAATTATACTTAATAAACCTAAACAAATAAAACTTTGGAATACTGTAGATATAATATTCTTACTATTGGCCATACCTCCATAAAAAAATCCTAAAGCTGGTGTCATTATCAATACAAAAGCAGAAGCTACTAACATCCAAGCAGTATCACCATGGTCAATATTGCCTACTGAATTACCAGTTAATATTTGTCCTGGGTTAAATGCACCTGCAATAACTACTAACATAAGTATTATAAAAGGTACAATGTAGTTTTTTCTTAACGCCATAATATTTAATTTTTAATAGATTTTACTAATTACAGGCAAATTAAACTAAAAAATAGTTTAAATAATTGCGGTTTTTACATTAATAAAAATATAGTAACATCAAAATATAATACATTAATAATAATTACAATATAAGACAGATGTATTGTGTTTGTTGAATTTTATTACAGTAATTCAAACATATTATAGAAAATAAAAATGTGAAAAATTTATTGATAATTTTTAATTAAAACAGATAAATGTTACTAAAAAATTAAAAATAATTAAACTATTATGGTAAAATGAATTAAAAATCTTAAAATTGTGTAAAAATATTTTGTTTATGAAAAAAATTGAAGCTATTATCAGAGCCATTAAATTTGATGAAGTAAAAGAAGCTTTATCAAAAATTAATGTGAACTTCTTTACTTATTATGAAGTAAGAGGTTTTGGAATTGAAAAAGGTCAAGCAATCTCATATAGAGGTGCTGTTTATGACATGGGTTATATCGCAAGGTATAAGATTGAGATACTTATTGACACCGAAAAGGTTGATGAAGTAATGGATTGCATTGCTGCCGTTGCTAAAACTGGAGAAGCAGGTGATGGAAAAGTATTTGTATCCAACTTAGAAAAAATTATCAGAATTAGAACAGGTGAAGTTGATCATAACGCACTGTAATTATTAACCTATTAAACTAATATAAAATGGAAACAACAACAATAAATGAATTAAGCCAAGGTGTTGCCAACAGTATGTTTACGGTAAACAACCTTTGGATGATGATTGCAACAGCATTAGTTTTTATAATGCACTTAGGATTCTCTACTTTAGAAATTGGTTTTATTCGTTCTAAAAATGTGGTGAATGTCCTTTTCAAAAATTTAATGATTTTACCAATAGGTATTATTACTTATTATATCTGTGGATTTAATTTAATGTATCCAGGCGATTTTAATGGATATCTAGGATTCGCTGGCTTTGGTTTAAGTATGCCTGCTGGAGATGCTGGATTAATTGCCTATGCAGATGGTCATTATACTTACTGGACAGATTTCTTATTTCAAGCAATGTTCGCTGCAACTTGTGCTACTATAGTTTCTGGTGCAGTAGCTGAAAGAATTAAACTAACTTCTTTTATTATATTCTCGATAATTTTTGTTGGTTTAGTGTATCCAATTTTAGGAAGCTGGAAATGGGGCGGTGGCTGGTTAAATGATATGGGTTTTTATGATTTTGCTGGCTCAACATTAGTACACTCAGTTGGTGGTTGGGGAGCTTTAGCATCTATCATTCTACTCGGACCAAGACTTGGTAAATATGGTGCAAATGGTAGTATTAAGCCAATTCCAGGTCATAGTATGCCAATGGCAGCTGTAGGTGTATTTATGTTATTCTTAGGATGGTTCGGATTTAATGGTGGTTCAGTACTAAGTGCAGATCCAGAATTAGTATCTTATGTACTAGTTACTACAACTTTAGCAGCTTGTGCAGGCGGAATTGCATCTGTTGTTGCATCAAAAATAGTATTTAAACAATACGATTTATCTATGGCTTTCAATGGTATCTTAGGTGGATTAGTAGGTATTACTGCAGGTGCAGATGTAGTTTCTTTAAATGCATCACTTATAATTGGTGTTGTTGCTGGTCTTATATTGCCTTTCTCAGTTATGTTTTTCGATAAACTTAAATTAGATGATCCAGTTGGTGCTACATCAGTACACTTAGTATGTGGTATTTGGGGAACACTAGCAGTTGGTATATTTAGTGCAGAACATAGTTTTGTTACACAATTAATAGGTGTATTAGCTTATGGAGTTGTATCTTTTAGTGTAGCTTTTCTGTTAATGTTTATTTTAAAGAAAACAATAGGTATAAGAGTATCAAGAAAAGAAGAAGTAGAAGGTTTAGACTTAGCAGAACATGGTTTAACTGCGTATCCAAACTTCTTAGTAACACCAGCAGACGGAACAAACTTATAGAGATATCAAACTTAATCTCTCTTAACGCTTCATATTTATTCAGGTGGTTGTCAAATTCTTGGCAACCACTTTTTTTATTTATATTTGATTAAACTATTTTTATGCGTTATTTTTTAATACTATTTTTGATGCTTTTGTTTGGATTAAATGCTTGCAAAAAATGTAAAACTTGTACACATTATCATGGTGCATTTGTAGAAGATATTGTGGTAGAAAAAAGAGAAGTCTGTGATGAAAATGAGCAACAAGCATTAGTAAATGACTCTGCAACAAGTTATTCTTATTGGATTTGTGAGTAAGAGTGTGTTATACTTTTACATCTTTTCTGGTACTTGTATGCCTACTATAGCAAAACCGTTTTTAATGCAATTGGCTGTAAGTTGTGTTAGTGCCAATCTAAATTGTTTTTCTGCTTCGTTATCAGCATTTAATATAGAACATTCATTATAAAACTTATTAAACAATTTTGCTGTTTCGTAAATGTAATCTATCCATTTAGATGGTTGCATTTCTTGCGTTGCTTCTACTAAAATGGTTTTGTATTGATACAAGTGTTTAATTAAATCTAATTCTGCTGTTGCTATGGTATTGATACTAGTAGCTAAATTAATTTCATTAGTAGCATTTCTTAAAATACTTTTTGCTCTTGCATAACTGTATTGTACAAAAGGAGCAGTATATCCGTGTAAATCGATGCTTTCTTTTGGATTAAATAAAATGCGTTTTTTAGGATCTACTCTTAACATAAAAAACTTAAGTGCACCTAAACCAATTGTTTTGTAAAGTTCAGTTTTTTCTGCTTCTGTAAAATCATCAATTTTTCCTAATGCTTCAGTTTGTTCTTTGGCTGTTTGAATCATTTCGGCCATTATCATATCTGCATCTACGGTATTACCTTCTCTAGATTTTAGTTTTCCATCTGGTAATTCTACCATTCCGTATGAAAAATGCGTTAATCCATCAGCATGTGGTCGTCCTAATTTTTCTAATATCAGTTTCAACACTTTAAAGTGATAATCTTGTTCATTGCCTACAACATAAATAGATTTATCCATTTTAAAATCCTGATATTTTAAATCGGCAGTTCCTATATCTTGAGTCATATACACAGAAGTACCATCACTTCGTAGTAGCAATTTTTCATCTAAACCATCTGCAGTTAAATCTATCCAAACACTATTATTTTCTTTTTTGAAAAAAATATTTTTTTGTAAACCTTCTTCTACAATTGCTTTACCTAATAGATAAGTATCAGATTCATAATAATATTTATCAAATGAAATGCCTAGGTTTTCATAAGTTACTTTAAAACCACTATACACCCAATCATTCATGGTTTTCCAAAGCTGTATAATTGCTTCGTTGCCATTTTCCCACTGTTGTAACATTGCTTGTGCTTCTAATAAAATTGGAGCTTTTTTTTCAGCTTCTTTCTCATCCATGCCATTATTAATAAGTACTGCAATTTCTTCTTTATAGTAAGTATTAAAAAGCACATAATATTTACCTACAAAATGGTCGCCTTTCATACCAGAAGATTCTGGTGTTTCTCCATTAGCAAATTTTTGCCAAGCCAACATCGATTTACAAATATGTATGCCTCTGTCGTTAATTAAATTACACGAATGTGTATTATAACCACTTGCTTTATATAGTCCAGTTAATGCATAACCTAATACATTATTTCGTATATGACCTAAATGTATAGGTTTATTAGTGTTTGGTGATGAATATTCAATTAAAACTTTTTCCGTCTGTTTTGCTGTTTCAAAATAAATAGGATTATCAAAATTCTTTTGTATGAAATCAATCCAATATTGTGGTGCAATACTAATATTTAAAAAACCTTTTACTACATTAAATGCTACAAAATTATTGTTGAGTTGTAGTAAAGTATCGCCTAATTGTTGTGCAATTTTATCTGGTGCTTGTTTTAAAATTTTAACCAAGGGAAATGTAACAATTGTAAAATCGCCTTCAAAATTAGCATCAGTTTCATTAATTACTATTTGCTCTTCGGCTATATCTACTTGAAATAAATTTTGTACTGCTTGTTGTACAGTAGCTTTAATTTGTGATAAAATATCCATTGGACAAAACTAATAAGAATTATAAAATTTATAAGTGAAAATGATAAGCTTAATTATTTTTAAATGGCTATTACAACATTATTTTTAATAGTTTATGTGAAATAAATGAACTACAATTCCTATTTTTAACGACTTGAAATTTAGAACATGAGAGATCGCTATATTGATTTGATTGAACAGACCTATTACTTTCCGCAAGAAGGTTTTAATGTTGAAGATAATTGGTTGTTTTTCAATAAAATAGACCTTAAGAGAATTATAGAAGAGTATGGTGCTCCAATTAAAATATCATATGTTCCAAAAATTGGAGAAAATATCAATAAGGCAAGACGATGGTTTAATGAAGTAATTGAAAATATTGGCTACAATGGTCATTACTACTATACTTACTGTACAAAAAGTAGCCATTTTGCTTTTGTATTAGACGAAGTCTTAAAAAATAAAGCACACTTAGAAACTTCTTCTGCTTACGACATTGAATTGATTAAATCTTTATATAAAAAGAAAAAAATAGATAAAAATATTCGTATTGTATCTAATGGTTTTAAGCCAAAGGCCTATACCGATGCATTGCTTAATTTAATTAGAGATGGTTTTGTAAATGTAACACCTGTTTTAGATAATATGGATGAGTTTAATGCCTATAAAGATTTTGAACAAGCATTAAATATTGGTGTAAGATTAGCTGCAGAAGAAGAACCTAATTATCAGTTTTATACTTCTCGATTAGGAATTAGACAAAGAGATTTAATTTCTTTCTATATAGAGAAAATTAAACCGCATAAAAATATTCAACTCAAAATGTTACACTTCTTTATTGATTCTGGAATAAAAGACAGTGCCTATTATTGGAGTGAATTACATAAATGTTTAAATACTTATGTCGATTTAAAACAAGTATGTCCTGAGTTGAACAGTATTAATATTGGTGGCGGAATGCCAATTCGTTATTCACTTGGTGCAAAACACGAATATGCTTATTTAATAGAAGAAATTGTAACTAAAATCAAGAAATTTTGTGACGAAGCAGAAATTGAACATCCAAATATTTATACTGAGTTTGGCAATTTTACAGTAGGAGAAAGTGGTTGTCATATTTTTGAAGTCATTGGTCAGAAAAAACAAAATGATAGCGAGTTATGGTATATGATTAATGGATCATTAATGACAACTATTCCAGATGCTTGGGGATTAAATCAGCGATTTATTCTATTACCAATTAATAATTGGAATCAAGTATATCAAAGAACAATAATTGGCGGTTTAAGTTGTGATGTATCTGATTATTATAATTCAGAAGTACATATTAATCAAGTATATATGCCAAAAATAATTGGAGATCAAAAATTATATATTGGATTTTTTCATACAGGTGCTTATCAAGATTCTTTGAGTGGTTATGGAGGAACTAAACATTGTTTAATACCATCGCCAAAACATTTAATTGTAGATAAAGACGAAAACGGAAAGTTTACCTATCAATTATTTGCACCAGAACAAAGTGCAGAAAGCATGCTTAAGATTTTAGGATATTAATTTAGTATAAAAATCAATAGCTAATATTTATTTCATAAGTGCTATTTACATCAACAGATGCAATGTAACCACCATCTACTGTTTTTAAGTTGTTGAGTGTAGCATTTGTACCAGAAATTACTGGCATACCAAATCGTTCAGGAATCCAAAGTGTAGTTGTACCAATACTATTGGTCGTAGCTTTAAAATATAAAGAGCCATCATCTGAATTACTAACAAGCTTAATTGGTTTTCCAGCAATTGCAATAGGTCTGGCTTTACTTAATACATTTAAGTAAGTGGTATTTAAGTTGCCAGTAAAATTTCCTTGATCATCTAACTCAATTAAATGCAACGACTTATTAGCATAGCTATTTCCATCCCAACTAATTGCATGTGGATCGCCTGGTGCTTGTGCCCATTGCCACCAAGTACTGCCAACAAAATATTCATCTTCTTTTACCATGAATCGTTTTATTTTTTCAACATCAATGGCAGTATCACCAAAAAATCCCCATTCGCCTATAAACATATTTGTATTATAGAGTTTGCTCAGTGTGTGTACCAACTCAAAACCTTGTTCTATGGTTAATAAATTAGATATTGCTTCAAAATATAAATGTGGTGCAAATATGATATTTTGGTCGCTAGTAAAATTAAAGTCTGGTATAAATGGAATTTCTTGTGCATTCCAAGTAACAGTCATCTCAAAAAAGATAATGTGTTCCAAACCACCACTATTTTGTTCCGATTGTCTTATTGCTTTTACTAAATTGCCATAATATTTACTCAACTTTGCAAACTCTTGATTCAATGGTTTATAACCTAAACTTGGTTCATTCAATAAATCGTAGCCAACAACATTATTGTATTGAGCAGTTCGTTCTACTAAAAACTGCCATGCTTTAATACAAGCATCTTGAATTTGATTGGTATTGTCCCAAAAATTTTGCCACGCATGAACAACAGCAGGAGCAGTTTCTCTACCACCAACTCTACAAGTAGAAGCACTATCTGTAAAAGTTGCCCAAAGTGGAGCACCATCCCAGCCATTATTAGGTTTTTCGCAAATTTCATTAATAGGTGTAGCAATGTATTTTCCATAGGCATCTTGATGCATATCTAACAAAACATAAATGCCATATGCAGCTGCATCTTCAATAGCTTGTTGTATTTCTTGTACATATTCAATGTTATACTGACCTTGCACTGGCTCTAACTTACTCCAACTAAATAACAGTCGAACACAATTAAAACCATAGCGAGCCATTAACTCAAAATCTTTTTTGTCATAAACTTTTGTAGCAGGAATATTAGGATTAGCATACCAATAATCGCCTAATACATTATAATTTACACCTTTTAAAATAATATAATTATTATCTATATCATAAATTCCAGCATTACTTCCTTTGGTAGCATGTAATAGTTTATTTTCTGAAATTGAGTTGGAGTAATTGCTTTCTTTTTCACAAGAAATTATAAAAAAAGAGATTATTAAAAAATAAATTAATGATTTCATTGGTTGGATTTAATGCATTTCTACAAATCCAAATTACACATTAGACTTTGTATTGAAAAGAAATTATACAAAATAATTACATCGTACTAAAGTTTTTTCTCGCAGATATAAAATTAACTACATTAGAAAATAAAAAAATAGATACCGAAGTAAATATGAAATAGATTTTTTTCGGAATAAATTTCTAATGTGTAATTTAGGTTAACGAAAATAGTGTACTTTTGTAGAAATGCGTAATCTAAATTTAGATGATAGCGGAGAGTTTCTTTCTAACACAGAAAAAGAGTTAGAAAGCGTGTTGCGACCTCAAGCAATTGAACAATTTGCTGGTCAAAAACAAATAGTAGAAAATTTAATGATTTTTATTGAAGCTGCTAAATTACGAGATGAAGCATTAGACCATGTTTTATTACATGGACCACCAGGTTTAGGTAAGACTACGCTTTCGCACATTATAGCTAATGAATTAGGCGTTGAAATGAAAGTTACATCTGGTCCAGTTTTAGAAAAACCAGGAGATTTAGCTGGTTTGCTTACTAATTTAAAAGCTAATGATGTTTTATTTATTGATGAAATACATCGACTAAATACTACTGTAGAAGAATATTTATATTCTGCAATGGAAGATTATAAAATAGACATCATGTTAGATAGTGGTCCGAATGCAAGAACCATTCAAATAGAATTAGAACCATTTACTTTAGTTGGAGCTACTACGCGTTCTGGTTTACTTACAGCTCCATTGCGTTCTAGGTTTGGTATTACACTACGATTAGAATATTATGCAGCTGATGTTTTAGAGAAAATCATTAAACGATCTTCAAAAATATTAAACACAATTATAGAAGAAAGTGGTGCTATAGAAATTGCTAAAAGAAGTAGAGGCACACCAAGAATTGCCAATGCTTTATTAAGAAGAGTACGAGACTTTGCTCAAATTAAAGGCAATGGCATTATTGATAAGTCAATTGCTCAAGTAGCATTAACTGCTTTGTTAGTAGATGAACATGGTTTAGATGAAATGGATAACAAAATTTTATCTGCAATTATAGACAAATTTAATGGTGGTCCTGTTGGATTAACTACAATTGCTACAGCTGTTGGTGAAGAAGCAGGCACAATTGAAGAAGTGTACGAACCATTTTTAATTCAAGAAGGTTATCTTAAACGAACTTCGAGAGGTAGAGTAGCAACAGAAAAAGCATATCAGCATATTGGTAAAACATTTCCTAAAAATTTAGGCACTTTATTTGAATAGTTATGAAAAATTATAGTATATTTTTATTGGTTGTAATATTATTCTTTGCTTGTAAAAGAAAGACAAATAGCGATGCATTAAATCCAATTGATGCAGAAGAATATGTAGAACAAGAATTGGAAGAAGGCATGAAAGCTGGTCATTATAGAGCATTTGGAAACGAACCATTTTGGATGCTTGATGTAAATGATAGCATTAACTTATTTACCAAACTTGACGAAAAAATTGATAGCATATATCTAGAGAGAGATACAGCTATTATTGCTAATGATAAGATTGAAATTTTCTTTAAATCTACTGATAATCAAAAAGTGACATTGATATTAAGCAAATCAAAAACACCATGTTCTGATGGCATGAGTGATAACACATTTGAATATGCTTCAACATTTACCTATAAAGAAAAAACATATAAAGGTTGTGCAGAAAATATACTAGATGTTGTCCCATGATTTAGTTAAAATTGAGACTTACTTAAATGCTTATCAAGCACAAATTGCTAAGTCAAAACTAGATGCCAATAATATTTACTGTTATTTGAAAGACGAAGAAATAGTACAACAAGATTGGCTTAGAACGATTGCTTATGGTGGTGTAAAATTGTATGTTAGAAAAGAAGATGAAACTATAGCCAAAACAATTTTAGAACAAGAAAGCATAGAAGAATATTTAGATTATAAATCAGATGAAGAACAAGCAACTGATTTTCCAATTTATGAAGGTAAACCATGTATATATTGTGGTTCTACTAATACAAGAAAACAGAAGTTTAATAAATCGGCAATGGCGGTAGGTATTTTTTTACTCGGACTGCCATTTTTATTTCCATCAAAAAAACACTATTGCTTTAGTTGTAATGAAGAGTTTATATTAGAATAAATATCAAATAATATTATTGCAATCTCTTATCTAAAGATAATGTTTTTTAATTTTTAAAACCTTAACTTTATTAGTTAAGTAAATAGGAGTTTAATATGAGTGCTAAAATTTTAATTAAAAACGGATTGTTGTTTGATGGTGATGAAAATAAAAAAGCAGTTATAAAAAATATATTAATAGAAAAAAATATCATAAAAAAAATATCATCAGAAGAAATTGCGGTTGATGAAAGTACTCAAGTTATAGATGCAAGCAATCAGTGGATTACACCAAGTTTTATAGATACACATACGCATTACGATGCAGAAATTATTGCATCACCAGGTTTAAAAGAATCTGCAAGACATGGCGTTACTACTGTAATAATGGGTAGTTGTTCTGTTTCTGCAATTTATAATAATCCAGAAGATACTTCAGATACTTTTACCAGAGTAGAAGCCATTCCAAGAGAAGTAATGTTGCCTTTGCTAGAAAAAGTAAAAACATGGAATTCGCCAAAAACATGGATAAACTATATCAATAATTTACCATTAGGCGTTAATGTTGCTTCGTTTGTTGGACACTCTGATTTGCGAAGTAAAGTAATGGGTTTAGAACGCTCCGTTTCTCACAAAGAAAAAGCCACTAAAGCAGAAGAAGAGCAAATGAATACTATGCTTAATGAAGCTTTAGAAGAAGGTTTTTTAGGTCTATCAACAATGGATAATCCTTGGGATAAAATGGATGGCAACAGATATTGGTCTAGAAAAACACCATCGTTTTATGCATCATGGAAAGAGCGAAAAAACATGATAAAAACGCTGCGAAAAAGAAATGCTATTTTACAAGGAGCTCCAAATTTGGTAACCAGATACAACGCAGTACAATACATGATGAAAAGTTCTGGTGTATTTAGAAAACCACTTAAAACGACTATGATTGCTTTAGTTGATTTAATTGGTGATAGATATATATATCCTTTAACAAAGTTTGGTGCTACAACATTTAATTCAGTTTTCAATGCTAACTTCAGAATGCAGTCGCCACCAGTACCATTTACAGTATATTATAATGGAGTAGATTCTGTTATGTTTGAAGAATTTCCATCTGGAGAAGCCATTAGAGATTTAGCAAAAAATTTACACGAAAGAGATGAGTTGATTAGCGACAAAGCGTTTAGAGAAAATTTTAAAAAAGAAATTAAAAATAAATTTGCACCAAAAGTATGGCATAAAGATTTAAGCTTAACAACTATACTTGAATGCCCAGATAAAACATTAGTAGGCAAAAATTTCTACGAAGTTGCTGTTGCTAAAAATCAACATCCAGTAGATTGTTTCT
The DNA here is from genome assembly GCA_020636535.1 of Chitinophagales bacterium. Classification (NCBI taxonomy): domain Bacteria; kingdom Pseudomonadati; phylum Bacteroidota; class Chitinophagia; order Chitinophagales; species Chitinophagales bacterium. Next base: position 1,757,606 of record JACJXT010000011.1, on the reverse strand, counting down.
TAGATATGATTATTGAATACGATAAAAAAATAAGATGGACAACTACAATTGGCAATGATAGACCAGAAAAATACAAAGATTTATATAATTATAAATATAATATAATAAGTTTTTCTGATGCAGGAGCACATTTAACCAATATGGCATTCTACGATTTTCCAATTCAAATGATAAAACAAGTACAAGATTCAATAGATAAAAACAAGCCAATTATGACAATGGAAAAATGTATTTGGCGTTTAAGTAAAGAACAAGCCGATTGGTTTGGTGTAGATGCTTGTTATATTGCAGAAGGAAAAGTAGCAGATATCAATATCATCAATCCACAATATTTAAAAGATGTAAAAGATGAAGTTGAAACTGCACCTATAGAAGAATTTAATGACTTCGAAAGACTAGTCAATAGAAATAAAAACTTAATGAGTTATGTTATTGTCGGCGGAAAAATTATATTTGAGCAAGATAATTTTGTAGAAGGTTATGGAAAATCTTTTAAAACAGGAAGATTTTTAAAATATCAAAACTTAAATTAATACTATGACTAATGAACAATTTCAAGGCGATTTTTTAAAAGGACTGAAAAAAAATTATCCTAATGTCAATCTCAATAAAATTATAGAACATTGGACAGAGTTTGAATTTGTAACCATTCCTAAAAAAGAACACTTAATTAAATCTGGTGTATATTATGGCAAAATAGTATTTGTTATCTCAGGATTATTTAGAGCATATTATCATCTAGAAGATACAGAACACACCTTTTGGTTTAGAGAAGAAAATACTGTTTTTGCTTCGCATAGAAGTATATTACAAAATAAACCATCTAGTATTTCATATCAAGCATTAGAAGATAGTGTAGTTGCCGTTGTTGATTATTACTTGCTAAAGCAAATGGCAAAAGATGATCCTGAAATTGCTAAAAGCATAATGACCGTACTAGAAGGATTGGTATTAGAATTAATAGATAGAGTAGAAGAATTTATTACCATGTTACCAGAAGAACGCTACATACATTTTATTCAAGTTCATGAAAACATAGTAACTAGATTACCTCAAAATCAACTCGCATCTTATCTAGGAATAACACCAGTATCATTTAGTCGCTTAAAAAGCAGAATGATGAATAGATAGGATGCCTATTTCTATTAATTCAGTTTAATATATTTATGTTATATTTGTATGTACTAGTTATTTGTCTATTCGATAGGCAATTAAATGATTTTCTGCTTCTGGTAAGTTTGCAGTTGCTATTGGATCGAAAATAAAGTTATTGCGTTCTAATAACTTTACCGATTTACTATTTGCTTTAGATGGACAAGCAAATATAGTACTAGCATTCATTGTATTAAATCCATAGTAGTTAATGGTTTGAATTGCTTCGCTCATATAACCATTGCCTTCATATTGTGGTAGCATTTCGTAGCCAACTTCTACTGTATTTTTTTCATAGTCTAAATTCCACAAGCAAATAGTACCTATAAATTGATTGTTTTCTTTTAGAATAATCGTCCAAAATATACTATCATTATCTTTTATATAATTTTGAATTTTATGGATGTATTCTATACTTTCTTCCATAGTGCTGTTCTTAGTTCTTCCTATAAAAGCATTGGCAACTTCATTATTTCTGAGTTCAAAAACAGATGGTGCATCTTCAAGAATTAATGCTCTAAACAATAATCGTTCGCTTTCTAAAAAAGGAAAAGGAGAGAAGTTTGCTATAAGTGACATATTGTGAAATTTATTGTATTATATTTTTTTAATTATAATTACGCAGTGTCCCTTTCAGGAGACACTGCTATGAAGCAAGGAGAGAAGTTTGCTATAAGTGACATAATATGCTAATCTATATATCTTTTAGTTAAATCAGCATAAGCATCAATGCGTCTATCTCTTAAAAAAGGCCAAATTCTTCTTACATGTTCACTGCGTTGCATGTCTATATCAAAAACTATATTTTCTTCTTGTTTACTACTTGCATGATATAGAATTTCTCCTTGTGGTCCTGCAATAAAACTTTGTCCCCAAAATTCTATACCATTGGTAACATTCGTCCAATCTTCTTCTATGCCAACTCTATTTACAGCAATTACAGGCAAACCATTAGCAACAGCATGACCTCTTTGTACAGTTTGCCAAGCAGTAAACTGTCTTTCTTTTTCTTCAGTGCTATCGGTGCTTTCCCAGCCAATTGCCGTAGGATAAATTAATAATTCTGCACCAGCTAAAGCCATTAGTCGAGCAGCTTCAGGATACCATTGATCCCAACAAACCAAAACGCCTAATTTTCCTATAGAAGTTGTAATTGGTTGAAAACCTAAATCGCCTGGCGTAAAATAAAATTTTTCGTAGTATGCAGGATCATCTGGAATGTGCATTTTTCTATATTTTCCAGCGATGCTTCCATCTTTTTCAAAAACAACAGCAGTATTGTGATACAAACCAGCAGCTCTTTTTTCAAATAATGAAGTCACTAAAACTACTTGATTATCTTTTGCTACTTTGCTAAAGATTTCCGTACTATTACCAGGAATAGATTCTGCCAAATCAAACATATTGGTTTCTTCTGCTTGACAGAAATAAATATTGGTATGTAACTCTTGTAAAATAACTAATTCTGCTCCTTGATTTTTACAAGCAATAATTCCATCAATAGATTTTTGAATATTTGCTGCAGCATCTCTATTACACGACTGTTGTACTAATCCTACTTTCATTATATAATAATTATTTTTCCTATATTGTTTTTATTGATACTATTTTTAGGTAATTGCATCGTAATACAATGCAAAGAACCATGTTGCAAAATTAAAGCACTAGCATCAATACCAATAACTTTTTTGTTTGAAAATGCTTTTTGAAGTTGTGTTATAGCCAAATCATCTTCTGTTACATTGTAAGTTGGCATTAAAACAATATCATTTAAGATTAAAAAATTGGCATAAGTAGCAGGAAGTCTTCTGTTGTCATCAGGTGCATAAATTGGACTAGGTACTGGTAATGGAACTAAGTTGTATTGCTTTTCATTAGCTATCTGCAATAATTCTTTTTCCATCAATAACAATTCTAAATAATGTGCATCAGTAGTATCATCAGTTTGGACATAAGCAATGGTATTTTCATTACAATATCTTGCCAATGTATCAATGTGTGCATCGGTATCATCACCAAGTATATCGCCATGATACAAGACTAGTATTTTATTAGCAGACAAATATTTTTTTAATGCATGAATAATTTCTTCTTGTGTTAATGTTGGATTTCTGTTTTGATTGAACACACATTTTGCAGTAGTTAAAATAGTTCCTTTGCCATTGCTTTCTACAGCACCACCTTCTAGTATAAAATCAATATTATTAAATTCAATACTATCAATAAATATATTATTATCGTATAATTTTTTATTAATCTGATTATCGAGTGTAGCATCAAATTTATTTCCCCAAGCATTAAAAATAAAATTATTCAATATGATTTTATCATCATTAACAATACTTAATACACCAAAATCTCTTGCCCAAGTATCATTGTATTTTAATTGTACAAAAATGCAATTTTTTTGAATATTAGTATCAAAGTAATTACTTACGGTTGAAGCATCATCACACAAAACAATTACTGTTTGGTATTGTGCAATAGTATTGATGATATTAATATAGCAAGGAATAATATCAGTCCAATAGTTTTTCCAATCGCTATTTTGATGAGGAAAGGCAAGTAGTATAGCATCTTGTTCTTGCCATTCTGCCATTAATGTATTTGTATTCATTTATATCTGCTGATTACACCAATCTAACATATTTTTTAAAACGGTTTCCTTTTCTGGTTCATGGTGCGTTTCATGATACAAACCTTCGTAAGGAATAAAAGTTGCATTCTTAATTTTAGAAGCAAATGCTTTACTTGCATCAAATGAAGTTAATCTATCTGCCGAACCATGAAAAACTAAAGTAGGCAAATTAATTTCACTAGCATGGTCTAGAGCATACTGTCCAGTTTCCATCATTTCAATTCCCATAATAGAAGAAACTTTATCATGGTTGAGTTTATCTTTTTTATAATCTTCCACAACAGCTTCATCTCTAGAAATAGCTTCTACTTCTAAACCAGTTGGCAAAGAAAGTGTAGGTACAATATTTTTCATTAGCTTACCTAAACCAACTTTTATGCTTGGTGGTTGAAACGCCAACTTAATATATGGTGAAGAAAATATCAATGCTTTGGCTTCGGCTTTTCTCCTAATAAAATAATTGGCTAAGACATTTCCACCCATACTATGTCCGTAACAAATCTTAGGTATTTCGCCGTACTGTTCTTCTACTTGTTGCAAGAAAATACCATAATCATTTAAAAACTCATCAAAATTGGGATAATGACCTCTTTGTCCACCACTCTGACCATGACCTCTATGGTCGTAACCCATTACAGCATAACCATTTGCCGTAAAATAAACAGCAATAGGTTCATATCTCAGAATGTGTTCGCCCATACCATGTGTAATACACAAAACAGCTTTTGGCTTTTCATCTGTATACCAATTTACACCAAAAATATCAACACCATCATTGGTTTTCCATTTTAGTTGATTTGTTTTCATCATAATTATTGTGTTTAAAAATTTAAACCATTATATTGTAAACATAAAAGTAAATAATTGCTATGAAAAAAACGATTATGGTTATTATAAAACTCATTTTATTAGGAGCAATTTTGTTTGGATTGTATGTTGCTGCCACTATTGCTTATGCATATTTTACAGACTATCAGCCAGAACCTGAAGAAGAAATTGAAGTTATAAAAGGAAGCGTAAATAGAGCTATTGATAAAGACGAATTTGTTTTTTATGATTGGAATATTGGTTATTGTGGATTAGGAGCAGAGTCGGATTTCTTTTATGATGGTGGAAAAATGGTGCGACCGAAAAAAGATTTGACACAGAAAAATTTAGATGGTGTTCTACAAACCGTTAAATCGTGGACAAGTGATGCCGATTTTATTTTGTTACAAGAAGTTGATGTGAAATCTAAAAGAAGTTATAAAATAAACGAATTAGATGCTATTCAAAAAACAACTGGTTACAATGCTGTGCTTGGTGTTAACTACGATGTAAAATATGTGCCATTGCCATTTACCAATCCTATGGGAAAAGTATTAGGTGGAATAGTGAGTTTGTTTCCATATCAAACAGCAAGTGAACCAATTAGAGTACAGTTTCCTAGTAATTTTTCTTTTCCTAAAGGATTGTTTTTTTTAGATAGATGTTTTGTAAAACATAGATTTAATTTAAAAAATGGCAAGCAACTTATTGTAATCAATACACACAATTCGGCTTATGATGGTGGAAAATTGAAAATACAAGAAATGGAATATTTTAAAAAATATATTGTTGATGAATATAATTTAGGTAATTATGTAATTGTAGGTGGCGATTGGAATCAAATTCCACCAGGTTATACACCAAAAGATGCGAATAGCAATTACGAAGAAATGCCAATTCCAGAAGGATATGTAGATAGTAATTGGACTTGGGCTTTTGATATCAATCATGCTACGAATAGAAAGGTAGATAAACCATATGTAAAAGATAAATCTTATACTACGATTATCGATTTTTATTTATTGTCGCCAAATATAGAACTCATTGCTGTTGAAGGATTACCAAACGATTTTGCATTCTCAGATCATCAACCAGTTAAAATGAAGTGTAAATTGAAACCTTATGAAAATTGAAAGTGAAATTCAACAATTACAAAAAGTCATAGTACATCAACCAGATTATGGTATAGAACAAATTTCGCCAGAGTTAGCAGAAGAGTTGCTCTACGATGATATTGTTTTTTTACCAAGAATGATTGAAGAGCACAATAGTTTTACCAACTCTTTAAAACAACTTTTAGGTGATGATAATGTTTTAGAATTTGAAGACTTATTGACTGATATTTTAGAAGATGAATCAATAAAAAATGATTTATTAGATTATTTATTTGAAATAAAATATTTAAACTTAGCTAAATATGAATTGCTTAAATCAAAAACAGCAGAAGATTTATGCGAAATTTTAGTAGCAGGAATATTACCAGGAAAAGCAGAGTTTATTTTAAATCCGTTACCAAATTTAGTGTTTACAAGAGATATTGCTTGTGTCGTAAACGACCATATTATTTTATGTACAGCTAATAAAAAAGCAAGACAAAGAGAAAATATATTAACAAGTTATATCGTAAAACATCATCCAATTTTTAAATCGTTTGAAGGAAAAATTATAGATTTAATGGAACGAAAAACCAAGAAATCTTTTTCAATAGAAGGTGGTGATATTATGTTGGTGCATCCAAAACATTTGTTAATTGGAGAAAGTGAACGAACTTCATTAAATGCTATTTTCGAGTTAAAAAATATATTATTTGAAAATAATGTAGTAGATTATATATCTGTAATAGATATGCCAAAAGATAGATATTGCATGCACTTAGATACTATTGTAACAATAATTGATGAAAATACTTGTGTAGGTTTTGCTCCTTTGGTTTTCGATAAAAATGATAAAGTGGATATTGTAACTTATTCAAAAGAAAACAAGAGAGCTGTACTGCACGATTCTATAAAAGATTTACTACAAGAAATCTATCCAAAAATGCAATTTATTCCTTGTGGAAATGGAAAATCGCCTTTTGCAGAAAGAGAACAATGGACAGATGGTTGTAATTTTGTAGCAGTAAAAGCTGGTGTTGCATACTCTTACGAAAGAAATATTAAAACACTACAAGCATTACAAGACAATGGCTTTAACATTATTACAGTTGAAGCAGTAGTTAATAATAAAATTAATATTAATCAAATAGAAAAAACAATTATTACTTTATCTTCTGCTGAACTATCAAGAGCAAGAGGTGGACCACATTGTATGACTTTACCAATTGCAAGAATGTAATTTTAATCTAATAGATTTTCAATAGATATGTCTTCATCTAAATCTTCCCAATGAATGCCTTCGCCTTTTCCTATAAAACGCCAATTTTCTAATTGTTTTTTTGAAGCATTCCTTAATTTATTAAACCACTCTAGTGGTACGGATAATTCTCTTCCATCTTCAAATAGAATTATCATTTTTGATTCATTAAATGAAATATCCGTTGCTAATTTTGATTTATTAATTGTTAAAATACTCATCCCATTTGTTTTTGAAAAGTTCAACATTACTAATTACTAAATTACGCAATTCTTTCAATTCATGTGCAGAAAATCCTTTTTACAAGTTCAACTACTTCTATGTTAAATTTTGCAGTATTACTGTCTTTTTCAATATGAATATGTTTAGGTAAGTGTTCATTACTATAAAAGAAAAACCTATATCCATTAATTCTTAATATTGTTGGCATAAAAAAGTAAATATAATCATTTTAGTTATGTTTAACTGTAAAATCACTTGTCCATTTGTTGTAAATGATGTTTACAATGGTAAATGGTAAAATATAACATTTCTCTCAGAGTTGTTTTTCCAAGAATAGGATGTGGTAAAACGAAAACATCTAAATCTTTATCATTCCAAGTGTCAATGCTTTTAAGTAGTGCAGTTTTGTTAGCATTCCAAAAATTGTCTAGAACAGTTTTATTTTTAATCAGACTAATTTTAGGCAAATAAGGCAAAGGTGCTTTTGCTCCTTCATTAAGTTTTAATTGATATTGAAAAACAACTTCATCGTAATTTCGTTTATTTCTACCTAGTTGTCCACCAATAGCTTTTAATAAAAACTTCGGACTAGCAAATCCAATGGCAGTTATGCCAAAGCTAATTGCCAAATGATCAATTATTTGTGCATTATTCCACTTTTCACCTTTGTCTTTAAACAAAACAGCATCGCTATTGTTTTTTACTTGTGTTTCAAGTTTATCTAGTACATCATTCAATGCAATCAGAATATTATTTTTATCTTGGCTAAGCATAATTTTATTTGCAAAGTAAATGAATATTTTGTTTTCATACCAATTTTTCGCAGAAGTAATCGTGCCTTTAGCGTTACCAAAAACTTATACTTTTGCTATTCCTAATCATTTGGAGAATAAACTTAGTGTTGGACAAAGAGTTGAAGTACAGTTTGGTAGAAGTAAATTATATGCAGGAATTATATTTAATATTCATCAAAATCAACCGAATGATTATGTGCCAAAAGAAATTTTAGGTACTATAGATGATGATGTAATTGTAGAAGCAAAACATTTACAGTTTTGGCAATGGATTGCATCATATTATATGTGTTCTCTTGGCGAAGTCATGGAAGCAGCACTACCAGCTTATTTTAAAATTTCTTCGCAAACATTTTTTTTGAAAAATTCAAATACAACAATTGATGAAACAACACTAAACAATGATGATGCTTATTTGGTGATGTCTGCTTTTGAACATCAAGAAGAGTTGTCGTACAAAGATATTCAAACCATTGTTCAGAAAAAATCAATTGGCAAGTTAATACAATATCTAATAAATAATAAATTAATTTATATAAAAGAACAGTTGATAAATAAGTATTCACAAAAAACAGCTGTATTTATTTCATTAGATGATAGTATAAAAAACAATAGCAATTCATTAAAAAAGGTATTCGACGATTTAAAAAATGCACCTAAACAAGAACAAGTATTGTTAGCATTGTTGTCAATTGACAAAAAAGAACCAGTACTACAAAAAGAAGTATTAGAAAAAGCAAATGCAAAAGCCAACACTATCAAATCATTAATAGATAAAAAAATACTACAAAAACATATTTTACCTATTGATAGAGTTAATGTTACTCAGTTAGAAGATGACAAACAAATTCAGTTAAGCGAATTACAACATCAAGCACTACTACAAATAGAAGCACATTGGCAAAGTAATGCTACTGTTTTATTGCATGGAATAACATCAAGTGGAAAAACATTAATTTATATCGAATTAATTAAAAAAATAATTGTAGAAAATAAACAATGTCTGTTTTTATTACCAGAAATTGCTTTAACAGCACAACTCATTCAACGATTATCACATTATTTAGGAGATATTGCAGTTTATCATTCTAAACTTAATGATGCAGAACGCATTGAAATTTGGACAAAAGTTTTAAACAACGAAATTAAAATTATAGTAGGAGCGAGGTCGGCTTTGTTCTTGCCATTTCAAAATTTAGCTTTAATTATTATTGATGAAGAACACGATGCATCTTATAAACAACAGCAACCTAATCCAAAATATCATGCAAGAGATGCAGCACTCATGTTAGCTAAACTACAAGATGCAAAAGTGTTGTTAGGTTCTGCAACGCCATCAATAGAATCGTATTTTAATGCCAAAGCAAACAAATATGGTTTGGTAGAATTACAACAACGATATGGTGGTGTGTTGCCTCCAAATATAGAATTTGTTAATTTGAATAGAGCTAAGCAACAAAAAGCATTTGCCAGTGGACTTACTTTTACGCTACGAGATGAAGTACAAAATACTTTAAATAGTAAAAATCAAATTATATTATTTCAAAACAGACGAGGTTTTGCTCCTTATATCATTTGCAATAATTGTGCTTGGGTGCCTACATGTAAAAACTGTGATGTAACACTTACTTATCATAAATACAGCAACGATTTGCGTTGTCATTACTGTGGATTTACGCAAACTAATTTACACGAGTGCAAAGCGTGTAAGAGTACCGAAATGCAACAAGTTGGTTTAGGCACAGAACGCATTGAAGAAGATGTTCAAATTATGTTTCCAAAAAATAGTGTAGGTAGAATGGACTACGACACAGTGCGAGGAAAACACGGACATGAAAAGATTATCAATCAATTTCAACAAGGTGAGTTTGATATTTTAATTGGTACGCAAATGGTTACCAAAGGTTTAGACTTTGATAAAGTACAACTTGTTGGAATTTTAGATGCTGATACACTGATGCATTTCCCAAATTTTAGAGCAGAAGAAAGAGCTTATCAATTAATGATACAAGCAGCAGGAAGAGCTGGAAGACGAGACAGTGTTGGAAAAGTGATTATACAAATGTCTGATTTAGAACATCCAATTGTAGATGCAGTTGTAGATTATAATTACAATACAATATATCAATTAATTATTAAAGAAAGACAACAATACCAATATCCACCATTTAGTAGATTAATACAGTTAAGTTTAAAACATAAAAAGTTAGATGTAGTAGAAAATGCAGCACAATATTTATATAAATTACTACAAGCACCTTTAAAAGGAATGGTTTTAGCACCACATCGACCAATATATCAAAAAATAAATAATTATTATATTAGAGATATATTGATTAAGATTCCTAGAACAACCAATCAAGTACAAGTACTAAAACAAAATATTAGAACAGCAATCAATACCATTTATCAGTATCAAAAATTTAAACAAGTACAAGTAATTATAGATGTAGATGTTTATTAGAGATAACTCGTTGTAAATTTAGAAACAATATAAATTTAAAATCATTCTTCTCAATCTGTCTGCTGATAAAACAAATTTGAGCTTAATTTGGATTTTTTTATAATACTTATAGCAGATTATTGGTGAATTTCTTTGTAGTACTACAAATACGAAATTACAGAAATAATGTTCAAATGAAAAACAGCTTACTTACTGTAGTTTTCATTAAAACTCATCATCCAACTGATGCCAAATTGATCTATCAACATACCAAAATAATCGCCCCAAAATGTATCAGCCATTGGCATAGTAATTTTTCCACTTTCTGCTAAAGCATTAAAAATAGTATCGGCTTCAGCTTTGCTATCTGCTGTAATTGATATAGAGAAATTAGTTCCAACTAAAAAATTGTTAGCACACCATTCTCCACCAGCATCGCTTCCCATTAAAATAGACTGTCCAATTGGTAAAGACACATGCATAATTTTGTCTTTATCTGCTTCTGCTACTTGTTGATTTTCACTTGGTGGCATATCGCTAAATTTACTGATGTAGTTAAAGTCACCACCAAAAACAGATTTATAAAAATTAAAAGCGGCTTCGCAGTTGCCATTAAATGTAAGATAAATGTTTGTTGTTGCCATAATATATTTTTTTAAATAATTTTAAATCTACAATAAAGTTTAAGATTACTTAGCTAAAATAGTAAAAATCAATGCAATTATTGCTGGTATTGCTTGTACAAAAAATATTTTTCTAGAAGCAGTTAAAGCACCAAAAATTCCTGCTACAATCACACATAATAAAAAGAAAAGTCTAATATTAAATTGCCAATGACAATCTGTTATAAAGAAACTCCAAATTAAACCAGCAGCTAGAAATCCATTGTATAATCCTTGATTAGCAGCCAATGCTTTGGTAGGTTTAAATAAATCAGCAGAAAAGCTTTTAAATGTTCTTTTGCCAACGGTTTCCCAAGCAAACATTTCTATCCATAAAATATATACATGTTCTATAGCTACTAGTGCTACTAAAATGGAACTTATAATTTTTAACATGCTTGTAAATATATACAATCTTGCTTATTACAACTTACTGTTTTTTAGCTTTGCTTTCTACATCTCTTAAATATTGAACATACAGTGTATGGTAAAAAGAGTGCTTATTATTAAGATATGCAATGAAATTGGCAATCATTGCACCTAATAGCAGAAAGAAAATAATACTGTGTCTGTCTGTCATTTCAAATACAATAATCGCTGCAGTAAATGGAGCTCTTGTAACAGCAGTCAAAAATCCAACCATACCAACCAAAATTATTAAATTGGCATTTCCGTGAGTCAATTGTAACCAATCAGCGACTATTGCACCAATTGAAGCACCACAACTAAGAGATGGAGCAAATACACCACCTGCACCACCAGAACCAAAAGAAGCTATCATTCCAGCCATTCTAATAAATGGTAATTGCCAAGGAATAGTTTTATTGCTATCGAATAAAGCTTTTTCCATATATTCTTTACCAGAACCCATTGCATTAGTTCCATAAAAATATATCATTGTAGCAACTATTAAACTAGATACAATAATGAGTAATATTTTCCGCCAATTTTCTTTATTAGAATTAAAATATTTAATAAAAGATAATAATGCATCGCAGACTTTCGCACCAAAAAATCCACTTAAAATAGCAACAATCAAAATACCAATATACACCATGTAATTGTCGAAAGCAGTTTTTGGATATCCTAAATATAAGTAAGGTCCACCTAAACCTTGAGCTGTTAATCCAGCAATGATAACTGCTATAAACAAAGTAGATTTATAGTATTTCATATGGTATTTAGACAGTTCTTCAATTGCAAAAATAATTCCGCCTAATGGTGTATTAAATGCAGCCGATAAACCAGAAGCTGCACCAGCAATTATCATATTTTTTTGATTGATGTGAATCCACCATTTTGGTAAAAGTTTATAGACTAAATTAGAAATGGCACTAGCAATGTGAATGGTTGGTCCTTCTCTTCCAATAACACCACCACCAATAACTTTTATTACACTTGATATAATTTTAATGAGAGCAATCTTGGCACTTAATAAATATGATATTTTATTTTGTTTAGAATGTGATGTCAATTCGAGTGTAGTCATTACTTGTGGAATGCCACTCCCTTTTGCATAGGGTGCAAATTGTTGTACCAACCACCAAGAAATTAGAAAGGCAATTGGCGTTATGATAAAAATTAAGAGTGGATTTTTATCGTATATTGAAAAAGATAATTTTGTAGCATAATTGAATAAAACACTATAAGCGTATGCAATTATACCTATTAAAAAAGAAGCAATAATAAAAGGAAAGAATTGTAAGAACTGAATTTTTAGTTTTGAGTTGGTTTCTATTGTACTATCATATAGTTTTTTTATATAATTTCGTAGTGCAATAAAATATTGGTGTTGTTCTATTTTTAATAGTATAGTCTTTATTGATTTCAATAATAACAAATTGGAGAGTACAAAAGTACAGTTTATTTCTGGGCTTTAATTTATGTAATGGTTATAAAATAATCTGTGTGCATTTAGAAACAAAACAAAGTAAAAATTGTCATTCTTAACTTGTCTGCCGACAGGCAGCTTGATTGGGAATCTTTTTTATGATTTTTACGACAGATTCCTGACCTGCCTGCGGTAGGCAGGTAAATTTCTTCGTTATACTACGAAATTTTCTAGAATGCCAAATGCACAACAGGTTAACATCTAATAATCTAATATCTAGCAATCTATATTATAACAACTGCTTTACTACCGTAATACTAACAATATCGCTCCAATGACCTACAATCTTATCGTCCACTCTATAAATCGCTTTATATTTCCATAGCTCAGCATTTTTTGGTAATGGATGCTCATCTACATAATTTGGTTTGGTGTCAATATCACAAAATTCAAAACCATTGCCACGGTCTACCCAAATTTCTAAAGCATTCATGCCATTTCTTTTCCAAATAACTTCTGGCTGTCCACCTTCCATTAATCGTAATACAATACTAGGTTTAATAGTACTTAAGCTAGGTTTTACTGTTTTAGTACTTGGTGTTTCAATACCTAAGTCCAAACCATCGGCAATGGTATAACCCAAATGTCCTTTAATTCTTTTAGTTAACGATTTTACCCTAACAAAAATGCCAGGCACAATAGCTGCAGGTGCATTGCCCAAAGTTGGCGGACTCGGTGCTACGCTGGCAGTGCCTTGTGCATTAATTCCATCTTGAATTTCATTAAGATAAGCATTTAGTTTCTTTTGAAACTCGCTGTGTTGTATTTTGTAGTTTAAGTAGTACGAGTAAGCATTGTCTGATGCTTTAACTTCGTTTACTTCGGCGGTGCTAATATTGTACTTTGCTGCATACTTGCTCAATTTGTTGGCAAAGTTTTTTAGCCATACTTGTTTTTCGGAGCTTGTTCTTGGAAAAACTCCATTTGAATTTGAAGCCATAATTAATTTTTTTTAGTGATGAATAATAAAATATATACGCCAAAACAATTCATTTATTGTACCATATAATATATATTAACATTCGTTTAGTTAAATAGCAGTATTTTATATCTATTGTTTGCATTTATTAGAATATTTTAACTACATGTACCCATGTAGTTGCTTTTATGTTATATGTAGCCAACTACAGACCATCATGTAGCTAGTACAATACTATGCGTAGTTATCTACAGACCATCATGTAGCCACTACAACACTATGTGTAGCTAACTACAGTCCACCATGTAGCTACTACAACACTATGTGTAGCTAACTACAGACTACCATGTAGCCACTACAACACTATGTGTAGCTAACTATAGACCACCATGTAGCAACTACAATACTTTGTGAAGCTACTTCATTACTGTATGAAACTCTCTTTAATGCCTTGTAAAAAACTTTAGGTAAGTATTTGAAAAAAGAATAATTTTAAGTTATTATTTTACCTGTTAATCCAAAATAACAGGCATATATTGAAAATATTACTTAAAGATTTTAAATTTGCTATATTTATTAACGATTAGAATGGTAGTTTAGCATACAAATGACTAATAATATAATTAATATACCTTTTACTGTATCTGCAAGAACAGCACGACTGATTGGTCAGGAAAATTTTGCTAATGCTGAAGGTGCTATTATTGAATTGGTGAAAAATAGTTATGATGCCGATGCTTCCATCTGTGTAATAATTATTGATCCAGTAAATGATACAATTCGCATCATGGATAATGGAGATGGCATGACAGTAGAAAGGATTAAGACACATTGGATGACTATTGGGACAGATGATAAAAAAGTAAACTTTAAGACAAAATCAAGAATAAAAACAGGTGCTAAAGGTATTGGTAGGTTTGCTCTTGACCGACTTGGAAGGTCAAGCATTATGGTTACTAAAACGATTGATTCTGAAAGCTTGGTTTGGGATGTAGATTGGAATCAGTTTGAAAATACAGGAGCAGTTATCTCAGATATAAAAGCGACATTGCAAGTTGGGAATAGTAATTTATTGGATGAAGTTATTGAAGTTCAAAATTTTTCAGGTCTTAGTCAGTCAATTATTGATTATTGGAAAGAAGAAAAAGGAACGTTGATTTCTATAGATAAACTACGAGATAGTTGGGACGAAAAAGCCATACAATCTTTGTATTCCAATTTGGAAATTTTACTTCCCCCTCTTGAAACAAATATTTTTGAAGTATTTCTTTTCAGTACAATAGAGCCTGAAAAATATGGTAAAATCCAGCCGACTTCTTGTGACGACTTTGATTATAAAGTGACAGCAACTGTTGATGAAAGCCAAAATGTGAAGGTTGAAGTTTATAGAAATGAACTTAATCTCGGTGACCTAAAGAGAATCGGTTTTTTTGATAAATCGAAGTTGAATCAAACGCAATATCAATTAAAAGCATTTGATGATGGTGTTTTCGAGATGGCAACCAAACTTGAAAATCTTATTCCCGGATATAAAGATATTGACAAGAATGATAATCTAAATAAAATAGGTGCGTTTACATTTTCTTTTTATTTTATGAAAAGAGGTGGAGGGCAGGAAAGGGATGAGGATATAACGAAATATCCATATAAATCTGTCAATTATAGTCAAAGAACAAATTGGTTAGATAAGTTTGGTGGAATAAAAATTTTTAGAGATAATTTTAGAGTTAGACCATATGGAGAAACAAAAAGCAGTTCCTTCGATTGGTTAGACTTAGGAAAAAGAGCTTTAAGTAATCCAACTGTAACAAGGCCGGGTTATCGAGTAAGACCACAACAGGTATATGGTATTGTAAACATTTCAAGAATAGACAATATCAACTTTGAAGACAAATCGAGCAGAGAGGGATTGCAAGAGAATGATGCTTTTAATCTTTTCAAAGAAATTCTAAAATCAATTATCGAGATTTTTGAACAGGACAGAAATCAAATAATGATGTCCTTGAAAAAAATATACGATGATAATAACAAAAAAAGAAAAGCTCAAGAGGATGCAGAAAACATAATAAAGAACAAGAAAAATTCTAATAAATCAGCAACACCGGAAGAAGAAAGTGCAGAAAAAAACACTTTAATAAGTGCGATTGAGGCATATAAGGAAGATATAGAAGAACTTCAAGACGAGCAAAAAATTCTTAGAGTTTTAGCGAGTGCAGGATTGATTGTTACCTCCTTTGCACATGAATTTAGAAATCACACAGACAGCATTTTACCTCGTACCGATGAACTAAAACAAGTTTTATTAGAAATCATTGATATGGAAAAACTAAAACAACTTCCCGATTTTTTTGATCCGTATATTATGCTTTCCGATATGAGAAAACAAGATGAGAGATTGAAATCATGGCTTGATTTCTCGATTTCGTCCGTAAGAAAAGACAAACGATCAAGGAGAATCATTAATATGGTTACTTATATTGAAGGATTAGAAAAAATATGGAGTTCATTGTTATCAAGGAGAAATATAAAATTGACAATAGATAAATGGAAGTTTTCAGAAGTTAACTTCAATGGGCATGAAATTGATTTAGATGGGATATTCAATAATTTAATTACAAATTCTGTTGATGCTTATAAGCGTAGCGATGCTGGAGATGTGCGGGAAATAAAACTAAGTTTTTCATTTAGTCCTTTAGATTCAAATGGAATAAGTGTGATTTATGAAGATTTTGGACCAGGTTTATTAGAGGAAATAACCGATGCTAATAAAATTTTTCAACCTTTTTATACCACCAAACGAGACGATAAAACCGGAGAAAAAATTGGAACAGGATTAGGAATGTGGATAGTAAAATCTACCATTGATGAGTATAACGGAGATATAGAAATCGTAAACGCCCGACCACATTTTAAAATTAAAATAACATTACCACATAATTAATTGTCATGGCAAAATATAAAATAGCATATATAGACGAATCAGATGCTGATACAAGAAGATTTCAACGGTTTTCTTATAATTATTTTGATGTCGTTCCTATCATTCCTAATGATTCAATAGAAGAAACTTGCAATGACATTTTACAGAGTCATGTTGATGCAATAATTTCTGATTTTGATTTTGCAGAACAACTTTCAACAGTTCATTACGATGGAACTGATTTAGTAAGCTTGTTTCTTAAGAAAAGAGAAGGATTTCCTGTATTTATTCTTACTTCCTATGAAGATGATGCCATCTCAAAAGGAGAAGATGTAAATATAATTTATGAAAAGAAAGAAATGGATCAAGGAGAAACCTTTCTTCAAAGGGTAAAAGCACAGATTGAAAAATACAAGCATAAATTAGAAGTTGACGAAAATAGATTGTTAGAGTTGATTTCTGAAAGTAAGAAAAGAAAGTTAGATGCTTCGGAAATTGATGAGCTAGCAGAATTGGATTCAAAAATTGAAAAATCCTTGGATAAGGAAAGTCGAATTCCAAATATTTTGAGAGATGATAAAGAGGCATCTGATTTATCAGAGCTTTTGAAAAGAGTTGATGACTTAACCAAAAAACTTGGAGGAGACAAATGAATCAAATAGTATATAGAGTTGAACCTCCATCCAGAACTTACGCAGGCAAAGAATTAAAGGATTATAAAAGATATAAAGATTCTTTGGAAATGGACTTTAAAGAAAGATGTGGTTATACTTGTTGCCAACAGATTTGGTTTGGAGGTAAAAATAATTTTCAAATTGACCATTTCAAGCCAAAATCAATTTATCCTGATTTGGAAACAAAGTATTCCAATTTAGTGTATTCATGTTCTTATGTGAACCGTGCCAAAGGGGACGATAATGGAAAATACTTAGATCCTGTTGATGTAGATTACAACTTACATTTTTATAGAGATGAACTTGGAAACATTTTCCCTAGAGAGGATTCAGATTCTGCAAAATATATGTATGTCCGTTTAAAGCTATATTTAAAAAGATACAGTATTATTTGGATGCTAGAGCAATTAGAATCGAAAATGAAACAATTAAGAATTTTAATTGAAAATACAGGCGAGGCAGAAGCAAAAGAGTTATTTATCGCAATAGCATTTCAATACATGGATTATAAAAAATATTTGAAAGCAACACTTTAAAATGACCAACATCTTCAAATATCTCAAATCCTATCCGCCACTTCCAAAAGAAGTGGACAAGCTCATTGTGTCTGCATTTGTTGAGATAAATAATTTAGAAGTAATCAATAATAGATTTATTAAGAGCTACTTAATCTCAAAAAGAAAGTCAGAGAAAAGGAAAAAATTACTTGAATTTATTGAAATTGTAAAAAGTGAAGTACAAATATTCAATATTGAAAAACTTATAGAACTGTTCGAATTCGTTATTTCCCCTTCAGACAGAATTGTAAATGGAGCAATCTATACACCTTCAGAAATTAGAGAATATATTGTAAAGCAAACATTCAACAATCACAGAAATAATTTGGATGAAGTTACTGTAGCAGATATTGCCTGTGGTTGTTCTGGATTTTTATATTCGGCTGCAAAAGAACTGAAAAAAAAGACAGAAAACAGCTATCAATATATTTTTAAAAATCAAATTTTTGGTTTAGATATTCAAGATTATTCAGTTACACGAAGTAAACTTTTACTAAGCTTATTAGCATTATCTGAAGGAGAAGATGTTGGAACATTCCATTTTAATATTCATCAAGGTGATGCTTTGCTTTTTAAATGGGAACAAGAATATCAGAATTTTGAAGGATTTGATATTATTATTGGAAATCCGCCGTATGTGCGTATAAGGAATCTAGAAGAAAGTGTAAAAGTAAATCTTAAGAAATGGTCGGTATGTAAT
Source organism: Chitinophagales bacterium (assembly GCA_020636535.1). NCBI lineage: Bacteria > Pseudomonadati > Bacteroidota > Chitinophagia > Chitinophagales > Chitinophagales bacterium. The sequence goes on along the minus strand of JACJXT010000011.1, from coordinate 1,738,875 downwards.
TCAGGAAATCCTGATTTATATATTCCATTCTTTCAAATTGGGTATGAAAATCTTGCAGAGAATGGAACACTTGGTTTTATTACAATGAATACTTTTTTTAAAAGTTTAAATGGTAGAGCTTTAAGAAAGTACTTTGAGGATAATAATACAAGTATTAGAATTATCGATTTTGGCACAAATCAAATTTTCAAATCTAAAAGCACTTATACTTGTATTTGTTTTTTGGAAAAAGAAGAACAAAACTATATCGAATATTATAAATCCAAAAAAAAAGAATTACCTACTAATAGGGGGCAATATAGAAAGATAAACTATAAAAAACTAAATGCAAAACAAGGGTGGAATTTAAATAATAATACACTAGTTGCTAAGATTGAAGCAGTTGGGAAGTCCTTTGGTGAAAGGTATAAAACTAGACATGGTATAGCTACTTTAAGAAATGACATCTATATTTTTAAGCCAGTAAAAGAAGATGAAGAATTTTATTATTTACAGAATGGTACTTTATTTCCTATAGAAAAAGGTATCTGTAAAGATATTTTGAATTCAAATAAATTGAGTAGAGAGATTGATTTTGAAGGTGTCAGAGAAAAAGTATTATTTCCTTATAATGCTGAAATAAAACCCAAGGCATTAGAAGAAGAATATTTACGAGAACAATTTCCAAGGGCATTTGAATATCTACAACATAAGCGTAATATTTTAGCAGAAAGAGATAAAGGAAAAGGCAAATACGAAAAGTGGTTTGCTTTTGGCAGAACGCAATCATTAGAAAAGGTTAGTAATAAACTATTCTTTCCTAAATTTTCGGATAGGATTCCAAGTTATTTAATCAGTAATGATGAAGATTTATTATTTTATAATGGTCAAGCTATTATTGGTCATTCAGATGTAGAAATGCAATTAATTAAAGTAATATTAGAATCGCGCTTATTTTGGTTTTATATTAAATCAACTAGTAGGCCTTATTCCTCAAATTATTATTCATTAGATGGAGCGTATATTAGAAATTTTGGAATTCCTAATTTTACTCAAAATGATATTGATTTTTTAATTAATGAAACTAATAAAAATGATATTGATATTTTCTTAGAGGAAAGCTATAATATTGAACTACCCAATTAGTTATATGTTAATATTTATTTGCCTTTATCAACTACATTTTTACACATAATCTTCAATAGGTGTACAGGTACACATTAGGTTTCTGTCGCCGTAGGTATTGTCAATTTTAGCAACACTTGCCCAAAACTTGTGGTCTTGTAAATACGGCAATGGATAAGATGCTACCTTTCTAGAATAAGCATGTGTCCATTCATCACCAACTATTTCTTGTAATATATGTGGTGCATTAATAACTGGATTGTCTTCTTTTGTATAAGTTCCATTTTCAATCGCATCAATTTCTTGTTTAATGGCAATCATTGCCTCACAAAAACGGTCTAATTCTACTAAACTTTCGCTTTCGGTAGGTTCTATCATTAAAGTTCCTGCAACAGGAAAAGCCACTGTTGGAGCATGAAATCCATAATCTATCAATCGTTTGGCAACATCAATCGCATCAATGCCTGTCTTAGCTTTAAAAGGTCGTAAGTCGATAATAAACTCGTGAGCTACCGTATTGTTTTTGCCTTTAAATAAAATATCGTAATGCTTTTCCAATCGTGCTTTCATATAATTGGCATTTAAAATAGCATACTGTGTAGCCGTTTTAACGCCTTGTTGTCCTAATAATTTGATATAAGCATAAGAAATCAACAAGATAGAAGCACTACCAAACGGAGCTGCTGCAATAGCAGGTATGGCTTGTTTGCCACCAGTTGCTACAAATGGATTAGATGGTAGGAAAGGAGCCAATGCTTCGGTAACACAAATTGGTCCCATACCTGGACCACCACCACCATGTGGAATAGCAAATGTTTTATGTAAGTTAAGATGGCAAACATCAGCACCAATATTAGCAGGCGAGGTTAATCCAACTTGTGCATTCATATTCGCACCATCCATATATACTTTGCCACCATTTTGGTGAATGATATCGCAGATTTCTTGTATGCTTTCTTCAAATACGCCATGTGTAGATGGATAAGTTACCATTAAACAAGACAAGTTCGCTGCATTAGTTGCTGCTTTTTGTTTTAAATCAGCCACATCAATATTGCCATTCTCGTCGCATTTAACAATAATAATTTTCATACCAGCCATGGCAGCACTTGCAGGATTAGTGCCATGTGCAGATGATGGAATTAAGGCAATGTTTCGGTGTGTATCGCCATTATTTTCATGAAATGCACGAATGACCATTAATCCAGCATATTCGCCTTGAGCACCAGAATTAGGTTGTAAGGATGTAGCATAAAATCCAGTAATGTTGGCTAAAAACTGTTCTAATTCTTGTATGATGGTTTGATAACCTTGCGTTTGACTGCTTGGTGCAAATGGATGCATATTGGCAAATGCTTTCCAAGAAACAGGAATCATTTGTGTAGTAGCATTAAGTTTCATCGTACAGCTTCCTAATGGAATCATGGCATGACACAAAGACAAATCTTTTGCTTCTAAGCGTTTGATATACCGTAGCATTTCATGTTCTGAATGATAGCTATTAAACACTTGATGTTTTAAAATGTCATCAGTTCTTAAATAATCATTAGGTATGTTGATGTTGTTATCTACAGTAATTTGTGGAGGATTTTGTTGAATATGCTTTGCTATAATATTTACGATTAACTGAATGTCATCATACGAAGTTGTTTCATCAATAGCTATTTGAACTTGATTGTTGTTATACCAAAAATTACATTGATGCTTTTCTGCTAATTGTTTTAATGCATCGATATTATCAATATTGAAATTAATATTATCAAAATATATTGTATTGTTTTGTTTGATGTTTAATTGTGCTAAAGCATTGGTTAATGTATTTGCTTTTTGGTGAATTTCAGTTGCAATTTGTTTAATGCCATCTGCTCCATGATACACTGCATACATACTAGCCATAATAGCCAATAATGCTTGAGCAGTACAAATATTTGAAGTTGCTTTATCTCGTTTAATATGTTGTTCTCTGGTTTGCAAAGCCATTCGCAATGCTTGATTGCCCAATTTATCTTTAGAAATACCAATTAATCTACCAGGAAGCAATCGGACAAAATCTTCTACACAAGCAAAAAATGCAGCATGTGGACCACCAAATCCCATTGGCACACCAAATCGTTGTGTATTGCCAACAGCAATAGTAGCACCTAATTCAGCTGGCGATTTCAACAAAGCCAAGCTCATAATATCGCAAGCCATTACGGTATTAATATCAAAAGATTTTGCTTTTTGAATAATGCTTTCGTAGTGTTCAATATTTCCATTTGCACTTGGATATTGTATCACCAATGCAAAATATTCATGTGTTGAATCGAAATTCACTACATCATCTACAACCAATTCAATATCTAAAGGAATGGCTCTGCCTTTTACTACTTCTATCGTTTGAGCAAAGCATTGTTTATCAATAAAAATTTTGTTAGCACTAGGTAATTGCTTGTTTTTGTTTCTTACTTCGTAGAGCAAATGCATGGCTTCGGCAACAGCTGTTGCTTCGTCTAATAAAGAAGCGTTGGCAACAGGCAAACCAGTTAAATCGGCAATCATGGTTTGGAAATTGAGCAAAGCTTCTAATCTGCCTTGAGCAATTTCGGCTTGGTATGGTGTGTACTGTGTGTACCAACCTGGATTTTCAAAAATGTTTCTGAGAATAACAGTTGGAGTAAGTGTACCATAATATCCTTGACCTATAAAATTTTTAAATACTTTATTTTTGTTAGCAATGGCTTCTATATGTTGTAAATAGCTTGGTTCGTCTAATGCCTCGCTAATAGCTAAGTCGTTTTGTAAGCGAATGCTGTTTGGTATAGTTTTTTCGATTAGTTGTTCAATAGCATCTACGCCAATAGTTTGTAACATGTGTTTGGTTTCTTCTGCTGTGGTACCAATATGTCTTGGCTGAAATGCGTGTGGATTTGCCATGCTTGAAAAAATTTATGCAAAGATACGGATTTGCCTGCTTTTCATTAATGAAAATTGGTTAATTGTGGAGAACTTTGATTTTATGTTTATGGAATTTCTGGTGGTTGTGGCAGTTTTTCTATCAATGATTTATCGTGCTTAAAATAGATATAAAAAATTCTACTACAATATTCAGCAATGCTGTGTCGTTGAATACTGCCTAATTTATATTTCTTTAAACCATCAAATAAGTTGGGTTGTCGTTCACTTACAATTTTATAGTATTCATCAATAACATATTGTGTGCCTATGTTTTGATATTGACCGCAATGCGAAACATCGTAACATGGACAATATTCTTTAGTCCAAAATTTTTTATTAGGTGGTAGTTTGGTAACCATGTCATTTTCATTGATGTAACAAAATGTAGGAATGGCTAAACAATCGTAAAAATCTTTAAAAGCAGTTCCACCAACTCTTGGTGATCCATAGGTATAAACAGCTTCAAATCCAATATGATTTATAGCAAAATCGGTAGCTGCAACAATAGCTAAAGCACCACCTAAGCTATGTCCTGTTAAATATATTTTTTTGTGATATTGATTGATAGAATCGAGCATTTCAATCAAGGAATCTTTAATACTAAAAAAGGCATTTACAAAACCTTGATGCAAGTATACAGAATCCCAATCTGCCACAGCCGTCATGGTAGCATCTAAATCGGTTTTCATCCAATCTTTATACCAGTTTTTTAGTCCGCCTTTATTTTCAGAACCTCTAAAAGAAATAATCAAGCTATTATCACTTTCAAAAATAACAATATTGGTACTGGTCAATTTGTTCTCTAAATAATAACAAGTATCAACACCGTAAGCTTTAAATTTAAACATTAAAGAGTCGATTAACTCAGTGCTACTTTTATAATCTTGTACTTGTAATAAATCTGGATAGGTATAATAATTACACAAAGCTAATAAGTAGGCCGTAACGCTATCGCTTTTATAACTAGTGTTTTTAATGTGAAAGGTATTATTGCTGCTATAAGTAATTGTAGTAGCAATAAAAATTAGTAATATGGTGTAGTAAATTTTTTTCAACAGAGAATTATTGCAAATAAAATGCCAAAAGTACAAATTAATAGTAATATAGGTATTTTATAATTGGTTGTTATTCTAGAAAATTTTGTAGCATAATGAAGAAATTTACTTGTCTACCGCAGGCAGGTCAAGAATCTGTTGTAAAATTGTAAGCAAAGATTTTTTATTAAGCTTGTCTGTCGGCAGACAAGTTGAGAAAAATGACTTTTACTATACACTATAATTAATTGCAAATTAAAAAGACTGCCTTTTATAGACAGTCTTCACTAGTGTTATGGTTGATTGTGTTTTATGGCTCTATATTAAATATGGCACAGGCTTCTTCATAGCTTAATTCTTGTAGTGGCTTACTAGTTCTAAGGTTTATAGTAGCAGAAGGTGGTATAACAAATACTTTTACATCTGTTATAGTTCGTGTACTACCAGTGTAAGATCCACCATCAGGATTTCTAATTCCAAAAATTATTTTTGTTTGAGTATTATAAGTATAGATTCTAATTTGATATAAACTACTACAGCCAATGCCAGGAGCAGCATACCAAAAATTACTACAATTATTATCTTTGTAATAGACTAATTTAATACTATTATCAAAATCAGTTTGTGAAATACCAGTAAGTAGTAAATCTTCTTCACTAGCTAAACTAAAGTCAGTACTAAAGTTATAAACGGTTACATTGGCGTTTCCGTCAACGCCATCTGTTCCATCTTGTCCTGCTGGACCAACTGGTCCTTCTTTACTACATGCTACTGCTAGTACTACTAGCAAACTGCATAAAATTTTTGTTAGATTTTTCATATTATAATTTTTGATTGTTCAATATTAAAATGATAAAGTAACAATTGCAATTTTAATGCGTGAAATGACCAAATTTTGAGTGAACGGTAAAATTTTTTGTTAAAATAGCTAAGTAATTAATTCAGCTTTGTCAAAGTTTTGAGCTTTGACAAAGCTAAAGATAAAAAAGCATGTCTGTAAAAAGACATGCTTAAATTAGTTTTATGGTATAGATTTATTTTATTCAGGAATATTATACATAGTACAAATTTCATGATAAGAATATTCGGTTAATGGTTTTGATAAACGCAAATGTGTGGTAGATGGTATAATTACATATCTGAATTGATTATTTACTGATGGAGGAGTACCAAAACTAAAATCAGTAGTAAATTGTATATTACCCACAGTAAGAACATAGTTCCATATATATCCAGAAGCATTTGCTGGTAAAGGTCTTATATTACTTCCATCACTACTTAGTTTCGCAAAAGCTAAAACTACTCCTTGGTCTAAAATATCTTGTGTTACAGCCGAAGCCGATTTATTAAAATAGTAATTTCCAGAAGAACCGCTCCATGTTCCAGATGCAAACCAATCGGAATACATTACATTTGCGTTGCCATCAACGCCATCTATTCCATCTTGTCCTGCTGGACCAACTGGTCCTTCTTTACTACATGCTACTGCTAGTACTACTAGCAGACTGCATAAAATTCTTGTTACATTTTTCATATTATAATTTTTGATTGTTCAATATTAAAATGAAAAAGGTACAATTGCAATTTTAATGAGTGAAATGACCAAATAATGAGTGAACGGTAAAATTTTTTGTTAAAATAGCTAAGTAATTAATTCAGCTTTGTCAAAGTTTTGAGCTTTGACAAAGCTAATGAAGTAGAATAAGTAAAATAACAAAACTTAATTAAACAATTGCTTTTTGAGCTTGTTCTTGTTGTTGCTTGTGATACATTTCTGCATAGCTGCCATTCATTTCTAATAAAGATTGATGTGTGCCTTGTTCTACAATTTGTCCATCATCTAATACAAATATTTTATCAAAATTCATGATGGCAAAAATTCTGTGTGTAATAAAAATAACAGTTTTGGTATCAAAAATGGCATTAAGGTTTTTAATAATGGTATGTTCTGTTTTAGCATCAACAGCAGATAATGTATCATCTAAAATAATTAACTCTGGATTTTTAATCAAACAACGAGCAATAGAAATTCTTTGTTTTTGTCCACCAGAAAGCATTACACCTCGTTCACCTACAACTGTATCATATTGTTTAGGTAATTCCATAATATCATCATGAACACAAGCAATTTTAGCGAAGTATTGTATTTCTTCTAGCGTTGCATTATTATTGCCAAATTTAATATTATTGGCAACTGTATCTGAAAATAAGAATAAATCTTGTGGTGTGTATGAAATATGATTTCTATAAGTATTGATATTTATTTCTTTTATTGATTCTTTATTTATAAAAATATTTCCTTCATCAATATCATAGGTTCTTAAAATAAGTTCTGCAATGGTTGATTTACTACTTCCTGTTTTTCCAATAAAAGCAACTCTTTCGCCTTGTTGTATATTAAAATTCATGTTTTTGATAGCATGAATTCCAGTATCAGGATAAGTGAAATCTACTTTATCAAAGGCAATATTTTCTATTGTTTTTATATCAACATCAGATTTGTTTTCAATGATTTCTGTATTGTCTAAAAACTCATTAATTCTTTTTTGAGATGCTTCTGCTCTTTGCACTAAAGAAACTGCCCAACCTAATGAAGCCACTGGCCAAGTCAACATATTAATATAGTAAATAAACTCTGCAATATTACCAGTGGTAAAACTTCCTTTAGCTACTTCATGTCCACCAATATAAATAACTAATATATTGCATAATCCAATTAATAAGAGCATTAAAGGAGAGAAGAACGATTGTGTTTTTGCTAGTGAAATATTTTGCTCTTTATAATGTTCACTTGCTAGTGCAAACTCTTCGCTGGTTTGGTCTTCTAGTGCAAATGATTTAATTACTCTTATTCCTGAATAAACTTCTTGAGCTCTTGAAGTTAAATCAGATAAGGCAACTGAAATAGCTTCACTTTTTCTATTGATGATGAAACTGATTTTATAAATAGAATATGCTAAAACTGGCAATGGCAACAGTACTAGAAACGATAAGTAAGCATTGACTTTAAACATGGTATAGATAACCAATATAAACATAGCAACCATGTTTACTAAATACATTATTGCAGGACCAAAATACATACGCACTCTAGAAACATCTTCAGAAATTCTGCTCATTAAGTCGCCAGTATTATTTCGCTTGTAAAATGTAGTACTAAGTTGTTGATATTTATGATAGATTTCGTTTTTTTGGTCGTACTCTACTTTTCTAGACATTACAATAATGGTTTGTCGCATTAAAAACATAAATACACCTTTAAGTAAAGCACAAGCTAAAATTAAAATAGCAACAGCTAATAAAAAATTACTAAAGGCAGGCAACCAAAATGCTAATGCGTTGGTATGCAGTAATAAGTTGGCAAACTGAATTTTGTCTATTAAAATTTCAATAGCATAACCAATAAACTCTGGAATAAACAAACCAAATAAATTTGTAGCAATTACAAACACAATACCAAATAGTAACATCCATTTGTATTTTAGAAAATAGCGATTGGCTTTGCTTAACGAATTCACGACCTAAAAATATCTAAAATAAATTTTACGCAAAAATGTTTAGTATTTGTTTACATAAATTTGTTGAAACTGTTTATTCATATTACTAGAATTGATTATCTTTGTTCGACTAACTAAAAAATGTTCTTTTAAAATGATAACTAGGAGAAGTGTAAGAGTAAAATGTATGCAGCAAATTTATAGCTATGAATTGCTAGACGAGCAAAACATTAATCAATACCGAGAAAAATTACTAAAAAACACTTATATCGTTTATGAACAATACTTGTTTATTTTAAATTATATTAAGTATATAGCCAATTATACTGAAGAAGCTGCTAAGAAAAAAGCAGCTAAATACATTAAATCAGAAGAAGATAAAAACTTTAGTACTAAAATATTGAGTAATATACTTGTTCAGTATTTAAATAACGATAAGGTTTTTATAGAACAATCTAAAAAATACAATATTGATAGATATATTAATGACGATTTAGTTTTTGATATGTATAATCAGTTTGTTGCTTCTAGTGCTTATAAAGATTATGTTAATGATGCTTCTGAATTTAATTTAGAGCAAGACAAAAAAATTATCAACTATTTATATGAAGATATTTTGTTGTCTAGTGAGCAATTTATACATGCAGTAGAAGAAAATTTTATTAATTGGACAGATGATGCTTTGTTAGTTGTTGATGCGATTAAAGAAGTTATTGTAAAAAGCAATGACCATTTAAAACTGCATTTTGGCAATAAAAAAGTAAAAGAAAAGTTAGAAGAAATTGCCAATTTTGGAGCTGAACTTTTTACCAAAACAATAGAACATAAAGCAGCGCATTTGCAACTAATAGAACCAAAATTAAAAAATTGGGACACCGAACGATTAGCTACTTTAGATGTTATTCTTTTAAGAATGGCACTGTCTGAGTTTATGTATTTTCCTAGTATACCAATAAAAGTAACTATCAACGAATACTTAGATATTGCTAAAGAATATTCTACACCCAAAAGCAAAAACTTTATTAATGGTGTGCTGGATAACCTAATGCGAGAAATGAAAGAAAATCAACTCATTAAAAAAACAGGCAGAGGTTTATTGTAGTAGATTTTTACATTACTAGAATAAAATATAAGTGCCTTTTTTCTAGTTATGTATAGAGGAATGTTGAAAAATATCTACTTACGACTTTAGAGCAATGATGCTTCCTATAATAAATAATGGTGCAAAACCAAACCATGGTAAACCTGCAGCTGCTAAAATGCTACCACCAATAATACAACAGCCACCAAAAATCATTTGTTTAATAGCATCAGAACCTCGCTTTGGTTTCTTTTCTACTAATCCTTCTTCAAACTTCTTAAATGCTTCGGCAATTACTTGTGGTGTTCTGGTAATAATATCTAAAATTTCTGGTGCATTTTGTAGTTGTTGTAGTAATAAGTCTTTTGGATTGACTTCGCTCAATACCATTTTCCGTATATGTTTTTTAGATACTTTCTGTATGTCAAATCCTGGTAAAATTACATTGCCAACGCCTTCGTAAGTAATAATTGCTTTTACCATTAATACTAGTTCTAATGGATAGTATAAACGATATTTTGCACCTAAAACAACAGATTCCATGATTAACATGGCTAGAGAAAAATCTTTAAAGTTAGGCGATTTTAACCAACGGTTTCCTATGGCTACAAATTCTCTTCTAAAGCCATCTACATCACTATCTTTAGTAGTTTTAGCTAGTAGTGTTAAATATCTTGCTGCACCAGCTGGATCTCCTAATACCAAACTATTAAAATAGTACAACATAGTTTTTCTAGTAGATTCTTCAAATCGTCCAACCATACCTAAATCTATAAAACCACATTTAGGACCGTCTTCTCCATCTACAATTAATAAATTTCCTGGATGTAAGTCGGCATGAAAAAAACCATCGTGATATAACATTTGAATAATGGCATAAGCACCAATATCTACAATCTTTTCTCTTTCTTCTTCATTGTATTTTAAATACGCTTTCTCATCTGGTTTCATTCCTTTAATGAATTCCATCGTAATAATATCTGTTGTAGTATATTCTCTATATATTTTAGGAAAAACTACATCTGGATATTTTATAAAGTTAGCTGCAAAGATTTCTGCATTATCTGCTTCTAATAAAAAGTTTACTTCTTTATTGGTATAGTCGGTAAACTCTTGAAACATATTTTTAGGTTGTAATTGTGGAATGAAGAGTTCTAGAAAACCGCCCATAAAATTAATAATTTTACTATCGGTTTGTATCAATTCTCTAGTGCCTGGTTTTAGCATTTTAATGACTACTTCTTCGCCAGTTCTAAGCGTTGCTACATGAGCTTGTGCAATAGATGCAGAGCCAATTGGTATTGGTTGAATTTCTGCAAATACTCTATGTATTGGTTGCTTGATGTTTTCTTCTACAATTTCTGCTACGCGTTCATATTTTAAAGCAGGCAATTCATCTAGTAAGTGTTTTAATTCGTCAGTGATATTTTTAGGTAATATATCTTCTCTTAAACTCATAATTTGTCCGAGTTTAATATAAGTAGCACCAAGCATTTCTAACCTTCGTCTAAGCTGAACGCCAAAAGGTTCTTTAATGAGTTTCTTTTTTAGAAAAGGCCAATTCAACCATAAAAATAATCGTAGAAAAATATCATTGAGTATACTAAATCCTTTTCCTTGTTCTTTTCTATGTCTTAAGTAAGCAAATCCACCACCTAAAAGCAAACCTGTTAAGTGTCTAGAAGTAACAATAAACCGAATAATAATAGATTTTGGTTTTCGTTCGATGTACTCTTCATAAACTCGGGTTGTTTCTATCTCAAATAAGTTTTCGTCAGTGTTATTTTCCATAGTTGAAGCTAAAAAAGTTGAAATTTAAGTGAAGATAATAAAAATAAAAAAGTGTTGGCAAGAAACCAACACTTTTTATATGCTTTATTGGATTATAACATATTTTATCTCTACTTTTCTTTCTAAAGAAGCTTCTTTACTGAAAATAGATTGCTTAGGATCTGAAAGTTTGTCGCTTACAGTTCCTTCTGAAATGGTTTCTCCAAATGGTAAATCTTGTAAATGTAAATGACCATTATCTACATACTGTTTTAAGAAACCATCTTCTAGTGTTAGTAGGTAGTTTTTAACACTTTGTATTCTTCGCTTAGATAAGTTTAAGTTGTACTCAGAATTAGCTAATGGCGAAGTAAATCCAAGGAAGTCCAAACGAACAGTTCTGCCTTGTTTTAATGCTTCTTTAATTACATTGTACAATACACCAATTTTGTTGTATTCTTGTTGTACTTCTTCAAACAATTGTGTTGCATTTAATTTACCTAATTGTTCTTCGTAAGTTTTTCTTTGTTGTAAATAGTCAATATACAAAGCTTGGTAATTAGCATAGGTTGTTTTAGCAGTAGATTTTGGATTTGGTTGATCGTTGGCAAAGTAGGCAGCAACTGGTAGTATTTGAGATAACTGAGCATTCCATTTTTGAATGTCTTTATCGCAAGGTATAATAGTAGAATCATTTATAATGATAACACTACTTTCTTTTTCAACTTCTACAGTATCTACTTTGGTAATTTCAATAGTATCATGTACAATTTCAATTTGAGTAATTCTAATCGTATCGCATTTTTTCTTTTTAGGTTTAGATTCGCCCCATTCGTAATTCAATGCCAATTCAAAAGCACCAAATGTATTTGTAGCTGGTTTTAATTTAGAAATATTAGCATCGTAACTTGCTCCAATTCTTAAATTATCATATAATAAAGTTAAGTAACCAATTACTGCATCATTGCTTTGAGCTCTATAACCAGCACCAAAACCTAAACCAAATGCTTTGCCTTTATCGTTTTCTTTAAAGCTAACTTCTGCAATAGCATTTGCTAGTATATTATTAAATTTATTTTGTCTGTTATAAAAAACACCAGGTTGTAAATTCCATTTTTTTTGTTGACCTACAAATAGAATGGCTTTAGCATAAGCACCATATCTTGCTGGTAAAGTACTTTCTGTAAAGTATAAAAAGTTTTGATTGGGTTCGTGAAGATTGCTTGCAGTACCACCAATATCTAAACTTGATTTTTCTCCAATTTGTGTGTAAAAGTTTAAACCAACTGTAAAGTTTGGATAAGATACATTATTGTTAGAAAAAGATTCGCCAGTTGGTAAATTTGGATTGTAACCAGAACCAACGACATACTGATTATCGAATGATAGTTTAGAATAATCTAGTGATTTTATAGTAATACCAGAGGTAATACCTAGTGTAACTGCTTGTTTACTACTATTAAAATATTTAGCTAATGATAGTGTTAAATTTGGATTGAAAGAACTCAATAAGCCATCGCCAGCTCTATCGTATAAGAAACTGATGCCACCACCAATTCTCCAGCCACTTTCCCATTCTTTTAATTTTCTATCGTAAGAAGCAAATGTAGTAGAGTAGGGAACTGGTAGTGTTCTCCATTGGTCTCTGTACAAACCTACAAAACGATTGTCTTTTTTTGCTTGTCCAGCAAAAGTTGGATTTAAATATAATGGATTGTATTGAATTTGGCTAAAGTGTGGATCTTGAGCTTTGATATATACTGTTGATAGAAACAAGCTAAATACAAATAAGATTTTTTTCATATAATTCATTCTAAAGGTCAAATATAATTGTTTTATTAGTTATTTTTATTAATTGATGGTTACTTTAATATGGTAATATTACCTTTTAATTTTATGGTTTCTCCAAGTAAGCATTTTCCTTCAAAATAATAGGCGTAAGCTTCATCTTGAACCAGTTTTCCTTTATAAGTTCCGTCCCATTTATCATTTTGATCGTGAGATTCGAAAATTAAATCGCCCCAACGATTAAAAATCATTAAATGATATTCGGTTAAAGTTTCAGAACGCACATAAAATTCATCGTTATTGCCATCGCCATTTGGTGTAAATGCATTAGGAATATAAATATAATCGTTAGAACAATTGTAAGCTCTGACATATACTGCTACACTATCGTTATTAATACAACCATTTGCATCTTCTACAGTAACTAAGAAAGAAGTATTTTCATTTGGCATTGCTGTTGGATTATAAATACTATTATTTGATACAATATCTATTGGCAACCACTGATACGAATAATTATCTTGAGTGGCTTCTAGTTGCACTGTTTCGCCTTCATAAATAGTGTCTTTGTCTATTGTAGCTAATACTATTGGTAAACTATTTACTGTAATATATAAACTATCATTATTTCTACAATTGTAGGCGTTGATAACGGTATAGCTTAACCATTGAGAGGCATTTGGCGTAAATGTAATACTGTTATTGCTATTGTTAATAATGGTATCAACATCGTTAGATGACCATTGAATTAAATAATTGCTATTGGCATCAACTGTTATGGTAGTAGTTAATTCATTTCCAATGCAAACAGCAGTATCTCTTTTGCTAACTAGCACCTTATTGTTGTGCAAAGTAATAGAGTCGATAGCTTCACAAAAACGATATTTTGCTTTTATATAATATGTTTTTTCTCTTTCTGTTTGATTGTAATTAAAACTGCTATTATTTGAAATTGAATTATTAAAACTTGTATCTGTGTACCAAGCAACACTAGTATAATCTTGTATAGTTGCACTTCCATTTACTGCATCGGTACAAAAGTGTATAGGACTTTGTGTTACTTGAATACTTGGTACAATAGTAGAAGTTAATACTCTAAGTGAATCGTATAGCTCACATTCTCCTTTTCTTACATATAGATAGTACATTTTTTCTGTTTCGTTTTGATATAAAACAAAATTGGCACTAGTGGAAAAGATAGTAGTAAATTCTCTATCGTAACTCCATTTAATTTCATCGTAATTGAATATTTGATTTTGTACTCTAACAGAATCAGCACAGACAAATAAAGTATCGCCTAATAAAACTTCTGGTACAAGTGGTTGAACTCTTATAGGAATATTGTCTTCTTTGCTACAACCATTTTTATATGCTTTAATATAGTATGTTTGATTGATATTTGTTTGCGTGGCCGAAAAATCTTCAGTTGTAGCTATAATTGGACTATAGCTTGGATTAGTTGACCAAATTAAATTATCATAATTGCTTACTGTTGCATTTAGGCTTACTGAAGTTCCGCAGAAAAATAAACTATCTGCTAAAACTATTGTAGGAAATATTTTATTGCTTACTACAACTATACTATCTATACTTTCGCACTCGTTATTATTTTTCACAAATACGAAGTATTTTTTAATGGCTTCTGTCTGATTAATGTGCAAAGAAAAATCATTTCCTAAAATATTATTAAAGTTTCTATCATCACTCCATTCAACAATATAAAAGTTACCACTAACAGAAAGTGTAGTCGTATCTGTACAAATTTTTAAAGAATCATTTAGAAGATTTAAGTGAAGTTCTTGAATTTTAACAAGAATACTATCGTTTACTTTACAATTAGCATAAGCAGCATCTTGATATCCTACAGTAACATAATACCATGAGTTGCTTCTAGGTGTAGCAGTTGGAGCATTGGTGTTTGCATTTGTTAAAGTTGAAGTTGGCGTCCATTGGTAAGTATAATTATCATTAGGCGTAACGCTTACTTGAAATGTTGTTGAAGCACCAAGGCATATTGCTGTAGAATCTTGTAGCGTAACTGCAGGTTTTGTTTTTAACTGAAATAACTTATTTATAGTAGAAGTACATCCATTTTGCGAAGTAACTGTAAGTGTAGCACTAATGCTGGTATAGCTTCCATTATAAATAATAAAAGGATTTTGAACAGTATCGGTAGTTCCAGTAGAAAAGTTCCAATTCCATTTTACAACATTGAGTTCGTCAGAGCTTAAATCAATAAAACGAATGGTATCGCCAGTTTGTAAACATGCACTATTTTGAATATTAAAATCTGCCTCTATTGTTTGATATTGAATAGAAACTTGTCTCGTATAACTACTACCACAATCTGTTCCTTCATTTAAAACTAAAGTTACATTATACACACCAGTATCTGCATAAGTATGTGATGGATTTAAAGCTGTAGAAGAATCACCATCACCAAAATACCATTTTCTAGTAGTAATTTGTCCACTACTCTGATTTGTGAAATTGACAGTAAAACCATTACACAATATATTAGGAGAGAAGAAGCTACTATTTACCAAAGGCGTACAATTGCCTACATTAAACTGAAAATCTCTAATGGTACGAGTAAGTAAAACACCATTTCTATATTCTTTAACACAAACACCAATAACAAACTGACCTTGAGTTACTGGAGTACCTGTAATGATTCCAGTATGAGCATCAATTTTTATAGGATCACTGCCACCCATTAAATTACTTAAATTATATGGCGATTTCCATCTTACTGTATCAAATGGCGGATATTCTGTTACATTGGCATTTGTAGGATCATTTACACTAGCACCATGATAAGGTGTACACAATTCATACACTAAAGAATCGCCATCTGCATCGTAAGCAGAATGGTCGTAAACTAAAGGTCGGTTAGCACAAATAGCTACTGGTGGATAGTTATTAAAAACAGGACTTGAATTTTGTATATTGCCTGTTGGATTTGCAGGAATTCTTATAGTATAGGTTGCTCCCCAAGAAATATATTGTGTAGGATCTGGTTGATAATTAGTAATATTTAATATGCTACTGTTTCTACAGCATCTGTTATAGGCAATAATATAACCATTTGGGTTGAATGGTAAATTAATATTATAAGTATATTTATACCAATCTACACATTCATCAGGAATCTCTACCAAACAAGGATCGTCTATAAAAACAGGTAAAGTGTCAACTGCCTCATAATTTAAATAATCATAAGATTGACCATAGTAAGTGCCATTGCCATTAAATATTTGTATATAAGCAGGATCGTCAAAATATGCACCAGAATTGGCTCTATAGCAATCTCTATATACATAGAGCGTTATTTCGTAATTGTTATTGCCTAAATACTTATAATTCATTACACCACCAACAATATGCGATGCTTTAGCTGTATTAGGTGCAATAGTACATATTATTAAAAGTAAAAGATAAAATAGATAGTTTTTCATTTGGTATTCATTCTACTACGAATATCGTAATAATTTCTAATGAATATGTCTAATTTGTTTAATATTTTATGAACAACGACAGTATTATAATTAAATCAATTTTCTTATAGCTATTAGCAGATACAATAGAATAGCTTTAATTTTGCAAAATGTCAATAGAACAAGCAATAGAAAAAAGAAAGACATTTGCTATTATCAGTCACCCAGATGCAGGAAAAACTACATTGACCGAAAAGTTTTTATTATATGGTGGTGCTATTCAGACTGCTGGAGCTGTTAAATCAAACAAAATAAAAAAATCAGCTACTTCAGATTTTATGGAAATTGAAAAGCAAAGAGGTATTTCTGTGGCTACTTCTGTAATGTCTTTTGTTTATGAAGGCACACACATTAATTTGTTAGATACACCAGGTCACAAAGATTTTGCCGAAGATACTTACAGAACACTAACAGCTGTTGATAGTGTAATTTTAGTAGTAGATTGCGTGAAAGGTGTTGAGATGCAAACCGAAAAACTAATGGAAGTTTGCAGAATGCGAAATACGCCTGTGATTGTGTTTGTTAATAAAATGGATAGAGACGGAAAAGATCCTTTTGACTTACTAGACGAATTAGAACAAAAATTAGAAATTAGCGTACGACCATTGTCTTGGCCAATTAACAAAGGTAGTTTCTTTAAAGGTGTTTATAATATATTTGATAATAAATTGAATTTATTTAAAGCATCAGGAACAGTTGTAGAAGAAGAATATATTGCAATTGATGATTTAAATGATGCTGAACTCTACAATTTTGTAGATAGAAGAGATGCAGACAAACTAAAAGAAGACATCGAATTAATTGATGGTGTGTATGATGTATTTGATGTGCAACAATATTTAGAAGGACAAATAGCGCCAGTGTTTTTTGGTTCTGCTGTAAATAATTTTGGTGTACGAGAGTTACTAGAATCTTTCATAAAAATAGCACCATATCCACGACCAAGAAATACCACTACTAGAGTAGTAATGCCAAACGAACCTAAATTTACTGGATTTGTATTTAAAATTCATGCTAATATCGATCCAAACCATAGAAGTAGAATTGCGTTTTTAAGAGTGTGTTCTGGTAAATTTGAACGCAATGAGTTCTATCAACATACACGATTAAATAAAAAACTACGATTTAGCAATCCAGTTACCTTTATGGCTTCTGATAAAAATATTGTAGAAGATGCTTTTGCTGGTGATGTTATTGGATTAAACGATACTGGAAATTTTAAAATTGGTGACACACTTACCGAAGGTGAAAATTTACAATTTAAAGGCATTCCGAGTTTCTCTCCAGAAATTTTTAAAGAATTGGTCAATACAGATCCAATGAAAACTAAGCAATTGGAAAAAGGTGTGCAACAACTTATGGAAGAAGGTGTGGCACAGTTGTTTACTACAGAAATGACCAATGCAAAAATTATAGGAACAGTAGGAGAGTTGCAGTTTGAAGTGATTCAATACAGATTGCTACACGAATATGGAGCAAGCTGTACATTTAAGCCAATTAATTTTTATAAAGCATGTTGGATTTCATCAGATGATAAACAAGCACTAGCAGATTTTGTAAGAACCAAGCAAAACTATATGGCAAAAGATAAAGACGGAAAAGCAGTATTCTTAGCTAGTAGCGATTGGATTTTAAAACTCACACAACAAGATTATCCAAAAATTCAGTTTCACTTTACTTCAGAAATGAAAAAAGACGAAGTTATTGCTTAGTAGGAGGAATAGCTAGTAATGAGTAATGATACTTCAACTGTCTGTAAAATTCTGAGTGTAGTAAAATGAAACAAGGAATATTATTTCTAAAATATAGATATAATAATTATATTGTAGGATAAATAGAAATAAGAATGAAATGTAGTATAATATTTTTACTTTTTTGTGTTAGTATAAATGTATACAGCTCAGATGAGTTTGGTGAAGATTTATTTATTGGAAGTCATCTTAAACAGTCTAACCTAGAAAAAGTACTTTATTATTGTAACTATTATAATGATTTAAATAAAGCGAATAAAATTTTACTAGATGAAAATTGGAGCGAAAATGATCCAGAATATCAAATAGCGTATCATTTTATTCAAGTTAGTTTATATGGTAAACAATATTTAGAACAAAAAAAGTTAGAACCATCTGTAACAAAGTGGATTTACTACTTGAGTAAAAACTATGAATCTTATAATAAAATTGAAGAAGCTTCGCTTTTTGCACTAAGATTAGAAGTTAGAAAATATCTTTATGATTGTGAATATGATGATGAATTGAAAGAAGACAAAAATAAAAGAAATGAAATAGTACAAAAAATCATTAATGCACTACAAAGTCAAGTTAATAATGATACTTCAAGTACTGTGTATTTAAATCTTGCTTTGTGTGATTTGCTATCAGAAAAAGAAAAATCTGAAAAACAAATTAAAAAAACCTTAACAGATTTATTGACACAGTGTAAATGGATAAATACTAATAAATTAATTGATGATATTGAATCGTACGAATATAATCAAGATTATGCTTATGATTACGAACCATTTAAGGGAATTAAGTCATCTTTAAAAATATGTAGTGCTAATAATAAAAATATGTCTAACAGAACATTAATTGCTAATGTAATTGATAATATATTAAGTGATGATTATGAAAGTTATTCGATACAAAAAATTGATGAATTAGAAAATAATTTTACTACAATAATTAATCAAGAAAAAGATTCTGTTGAGCAAATATTATTAAAGAGTATAATATATTATATATTTATTTATGATGATAAATCTATATATTCTGAACTTCCATTTATGTTTGAAACTGTAGATATTCTAATTGAATTTTCTGCATCATTTAAGCGTTTTATATCAATTCATACAACAAAAGAAAAAATGTTTGAATACTTAATACCAGCTATTGTGCAATCTGAAAACATAGAGAAAAATAAAGTAGAGGTAATTATAAGAGAAATGAAAAATGATCCAAATTATAGTGCAATTACTGATAAAGACTTATTTGCACTCTTGGGTTATTTTGTTTATTCGGCTATTTCTGATGATTTATATTATGAAGAAGAAGAAATTGAAAATGATGATGAAATAAAACCTACATTTTGGACTAGCTTAAGCAAACTAGACAATTTTTTAAACAGCAATCCATTATATTATGTATCTCAAGCTAGTTATGAATATGAAGATTTATTACCATTAGGTGTTGAAGATGTCATTTCAGTAATAGATAATAACATCTCAAAATATAATGGTGCATTGCCATTAAAGTTTAGTAAATATAATTTTTTGAATGAACTAATCAGACAATCAGATAGTGAAAAAAAGAAAGGCGAGTATTGTTTTGAAATATTAGATAATGCAATAGATATTTTTTATAATAATGAAAATGAAGGTACTAGTACAGCACAAGAAAACTTGTATTATAATTATTTTCTTTTAGACGATTCAGAACCTGATGTTATAGTTGAAGGAATAGATGTCTATGGTTTAAAAGATATTGTTGCAAAACTATCAGATGAACATAAACAAAAAATAAAAACAAAAGCAGAAAAATACTTAACAGAATATCCTAATCAAACTAATTTAATATTGTTCAATAAAGTTTATAATAAAATTCTAAAAGAACAAGAATAATAACAAAACCTTCTACTAAAATCTCTTTTTAATTCTATGCTAATTGTTTAGTTATTAAATCCACTTTCTTCTAACGCAGATGTTATTGCTTTTATCGTAATAGATAATTCATTATTACTAGTAGAGCCCATATGTCCAATTCTAAAATACTGTTGTTTAATATCAGGTAAAAGTCCGCCAGCCAATACTACACCTTTTTCATTGATTAATTTTAATATACTTGCATCTATATTATCTGGATAAAATACAGCAGAAAGTGTATTCGCTGATACGGCTTCACTTTTTGGAATCATTTTTAAACCAAGATTTCTAAGAGCTGCTCGCATTTCAGCTCCATTTTCTTTATGCCTTTTAAAACGAACATCTAAACCTTCTTTCAATATTATATTCAAACTCTCTTCTAAAGCAAAAATAAGGTTCACAGGAGGCGTAGCAAAGTAAGCCGCTTGTTTATTTTCATATGCTTTCATAATAGGCAACCAATTCGACCAATCGGCGTAGTAGTTTGGTACAAGACTTTGTCGCTGATTAAACACTTCTATAGCTTTAGGCGAAACAGATAACAAGGCAAGACCTGGAGGTACGCCTATTGCTTTTTGAGAAGCAGTGAGCACAACATCTATTTCCCATTCATCTTGCTTAATTTCTTCTCCAGCTACAGAGCAAACACCATCAAGAACACTTAGTACATTATATTTTTTACATAAAGCTCCAATAGCTTGTGCATCGTTTAGAACCGCAGTAGAGGTATCAACATGTGTAAAAGTTAAGAGCTTATAGTTTTTAGTTTTTAATTGAGCTTCAATGTCTTTCATTGGTACAATATTTCCCATTGCTGCTTCAAGAATATCTACATTAGCACCATATCTTTTAAGCATTTCAGCATAGCGTAAACCAAAATAACCTGTAGAAATTACAAGAACTTCATCTCCTTTTTCTATAAGATTAGCGATAGCCATTTCCATTGCAAATGTTCCAGTTCCAGCAATAATAAATGCCTGTCCTAAATTGGTTTGACATACTGCTTTAAATAGTTTCAAACTATTCGCAAAAATAGTTATAAAATCAGGATCGGTATGACCTAATGTAGGTCTTGCCATAGATTGTAAAACTTCGTTTTCAAACTCTATCGGACCAGGAATCATTAATAGTTTTTTCAATTGTAATTGTATTTTTAATTATTAACAATAAAAGAAATAGGAACAATTTTTTCCTAAACGGCTCAAATATAAACAATATTTTGAATTAGATGATATTGGTTTATTATAGTAATATTAAAAAATAACATTATTTAAAAATTAATAAAATAATTTACGAGAATCTCTTTTTAACTCTTTCTATGTCTCGTTTTTGGTCTTTGGCTTTTAACGATTCTCGCTTGTCGTATACTTTTTTACCTTTAGCTAAAAATATTTCAATTTTAACAATGCTTCGTTCATTAAAATATAATTTATATGGAATAATTGTTAAACCTTTTTCTTTTATTTTAGCTTGAAGTCTTTTTAACTCTCGTTTTTGCAACAACAACTTTCGCAATCGCAATGGTTCATGATTGGTATATGAACCAAACTTATATTCAGAAATATGTAAATTCTTAATCCATAATTCACCAGCTCTAAAAAAACAATAACTGTCCGATAAATTTACCTTTCCTTCTCTTACAGCTTTTACTTCTGTACCACCAAGTATAATACCAGCATTGTACGAATCTAATTTTTCGTAGTTAAACAAAGCTTTTTTGTTTACAATAGCGGTTGGCTCTTTTTGCTTACTCACAGACTGCAAAGATATAATATTCTATAAAAATTATAGTTAACTAAACATATTACAACATTGCTTTGTTTCATTTATATTTATGATTTAACATGCAATTAAACATTAACGATACATTTAATAAACTACTACCAGCCGATACCAATACAGAAAACAGTATTAGAATAGTGAGCAATGCATTCTTTTCATTTGTAAATCCAACACCATGTTCTAATCCGCAGATTATTCACTACGCTACATCAGTTGCAGACTTATTAGGAATTAACCAAAGTGAAATTAAAACAAATGATTTTAAATTAATTTTTACAGGCAATAAAATTTATTCCAATACCAAACCTTATGCTATGTGTTATGGTGGACATCAATTTGGACATTGGGCTGGTCAGCTTGGAGATGGAAGAGCTATTAATCTATTTGAAATCAATCATCAAAACAAACAATGGGCAGTACAATTAAAAGGAGCAGGAAAAACACCATATAGTAGAAATGCAGATGGTTTGGCTGTGCTTAGAAGTTCTATTAGAGAATATTTGTGTAGCGAAGTCATGTTTCATTTAGGTGTTCCTACAACAAGAGCATTGTCATTAGCTTTGAGTGGCGATATGGTTTTGCGAGATATTATGTATGATGGAAATCCTGATTATGAAAAAGGAGCAATTGTTTGTAGAGTAGCACCAACATTTATTCGCTTTGGCAATTTTGAAATTCTGACTGCAAGAAATGAAATTGATAATTTAAAATTATTGGCAGACTATACAATAGAACATTTTTATCCAAACATTAATATAAATGATGACAAAAAATATATAAAATGGTTTGAAGTAATTGCAATATCAACAATCGATTTAATAATTCAATGGGAAAGGGTTGGTTTTGTACATGGAGTAATGAACACAGACAATATGTCGATATTAGGTTTAACGATAGATTATGGACCTTATGGTTGGCTTGAAAATTACGATGAAAACTGGACACCAAATACTACAGATGCACAAGGAAGACGATATAGATATGGCAATCAAGGTATGGTTGCTATTTGGAATTTAGTACAATTAGCCAATGCATTATTTCCATTAATCAATGATAAAAATATACTACAAACTATTATCGATAATAGCTATCAAGAATACAAAATAAAACATCAAAATATGATGTTGCAAAAATTAGGTTTATTAGAAACAACACCAAAAGCAAACTTTTTTATAGAGCAATTAAAAACCAATTTGCAGCAGTCAGCAATAGATTATACATTATTTTTTAGATATTTATCATCTATAGATATTAATGATATAAATAACTTTATAACTATTGTAGAAGAATGTAGTTATGCTGATGATTTTTCAAAGCATTATCAAGTATGGAAAGATTGGTTGCAAGACTATGCTATACTATTAGCTCAATATTCAATAGAGAATAGAATAGAGCAGATGAATAAAATCAATCCGAAATATGTATTGCGTAATTACATGGCACAGTTAGCAATAGATGCTGCAGATAAAGGCGACTACACTATAATTGATGAATTGTATAGTTTGTTACAAAATCCGTATGATGAACAACCCAACATGCAAAAATGGTTTGCCAAACGACCAGCTTGGGCTTTAAATAAAATTGGTTGCTCTATGCTAAGCTGTAGTTCGTAGTATACTAGTAATCAATATTAAAGAAATGACTGGTTTTTTAATGAAAAATTTATGTTTTATAAGAATATCAAAAAAGGATATAAGAAAGATATAATTATATATGAAATCGTACCAATAAAAAGTAATAATACTCTACTTATTGGTAGGTTTTCTAAACCTTTAGTTTTATGAATTATGAAACTTTCAATTACAAAACCAAGAGAATATAATCCATTAGCTACTATTGCCCAAAGTAAGATGCCAATTAAAACAAAAATCCAATTAGATATAAGAAGAGATAATGGATTTGCAACTAATAAACCTAAAAGCCCAGAAATTGCTATTAGTATATTAAAGTAAAATCTATTTTTGTACCAAAACAGATGAGATTCAAGCAGTTTTTCTTTCTCTATCGTATCCATTACTATTTCTTTTCTTATTTATTAAAATAAAAATGGTTGGCATTTTTTACCAACCATTTATACTGTTTATGATTTTCTATCTAAATATCTTGAATCTAAATATCTAAATATTATTACTTAAAGTTAGGAAAGTCTGACGATGAAAATGAAACACCTGTTTTTAAGTTTTTAAATTCATATTGCTCAAACAAACCTTTATCATCATCCATTTTAATATATAATGGTAAATAAGTTGATTTATCTACATAAATAACGGTTGTTTTAGCATAAGCAGAAGGTACTTTTATTTTTTGTCCAACTGTAAAGTCATCGCTTTTTGTATTATTTAATTCTTGAACTTTATACTCAGGAATAGCTAGTGCTTCACCTAGTTTCCAAATATTTGTCTGACCAGATTTTACAGTATGGTATACAATTTTATAATCAGGTTCGTTAATTGTAATTTTGTAGCAAGATTTTCCATCATAAGTAACGGTACCGCTTACAGTAGCAAATTTACTTAAATCCTGACCTTTTCTTTGATTTACACTAGTTTGTAAAATGTCAGCAATTCTTTTAAAACCAGCTCTATCAATTGTTTGATGTTGTTCTTTCATCAATAAGTTATTGGTTTTTTCTAGGTTTAATTTTAAAAACCCTTTTTTTACCATTACTTTACTGCTAGTAGATGGAATGTAGCACAACTCAGCTTTTTGTGGTTCTAATGAGTTAGCATAAATCTTTTTTGGACTTTCTTGTACTTTGAACTCAATATGAGAACTGATAACTTTTCCGTTAGAAAATCTTTCTTTTGAATAGAAATCATAAGTACATGTTGAAACAGATTTCATGGCACTTAGTGATTTTGTTAAAATGCTTTCTACAGATTGTGCTTGAGCGTTCACAGCAAATAATGTAATGAAGGCACTTAATAAAATGGTAATTTTTTTCATCGTTAATCTATATTATTTTGTTTAAAAATACTTAATGATTTGTAAATATCAAATATCTTGCCAATTATTTTAACAAATTATTGATAAATATGATTTTATTAACCTGAGTTGGTTTTTGAAAATAAAAACACAATAACCAAAAGAGCATTTGTCCTTTAGATTTACAATGTAAGAAAAAGGACGATTAAAGAGTACAATAAATTTTTATATTACTTAAGAAAAAAATAAACTTGTTAATTATTAGCTATAAAATTACTTTTTACCAAATTTTATTTTGTTGAGCAATTTTTTAAAATCAGCATCGTTTTTAAAAGTGTCAAATGCTTCGTACTCTTGTAAGTATTTTATATATTTACTATCATCAAATAATGATTGATTATTAGCTTTTTTGATATTATATAACATTGTGTTTTTATCTTTCTGCCAAGCTGCAACTGCTGCTAAATACAAATAGCTTTCGCCTTTTAATTCGTTGCTAAATAAAATCACTTGATTTAAATCTGTTGTTGCATGAGCAAAATCTTTTAATGCCAAATAGGTTTTGGCTCGTTCTAAATACGAATCTGCAATGTAATTAGCTAAAAATATAGATTGATTATACGCTTCGAGTGCATTACTATATTTTTTTTCTTTATATAAAATTAATCCTAAACAAAAGAAAGCAATATCATCTTTATTATATAAATAAATAGATTGTTCAATATTATTTAAAGCTAATTCTAAACTGTCTAAATAGTAATAAACAAAAGCTCTATTTCTATATGACAATGCCAATTTATTATTGATAGCAATAGCTTTGTTATAGTCTTCCAAAGCATTGAGTAAGTCTGCTTTGCTTGCTTTTGCTATGTTTTGATTGTTGTATTTTGCAGAAGCTCTGTTGTTGTAACAAATGGCTAATGTAGAATCAATACCTAAAGCCATATCAAAATTGTCAATTGCTTGTTCAAAATTGTTCAATTTGTAATACGACATGCCTCGTTCGTTATAATCATCTGCATTTGGATTGATTTTTAAAGCTGCATCTAAATACATAATTGCTGTATTATAGTCAAATTGTTCGTTGTATAACTTTCCTAAAATACTATAAGCTGGTTGAAAATTTTTATTGTAATGAATTGATTTTTCAAGATTGATAATCGCTTCTTCGTACTGTTTTTGTAATCGCAATACATTACCTAAATGATAGTATCCTGTATCGTTTGGAAATAATTTAATATACTGTTGATACATATTTGTTGCCATTGCATAGTTATTATGTTTAAGATAGATATCGCCCATTTCTAACAATTGATGTTTTTGTTGAGCCATTCCTACCTGACAAAAAATAAGTAGAACGATATAGTAAATATTTTTAATCATTTTTTATTATAAATTATTATATCATAATTTTTATGTTGTTTTATTTCAAAGTTTTTATCGCCATTAATACTTTCTATGCTATAATCTTTTGGAACTTTGTAGTAAATGGTAATCGCATTTAAAATATCATCTTGCCAAACAAACTCCAATTCATTTCCACTTAACATGGTATGTTTTACTTCTGCACCAGCAAAAAAATGACCTTTGCTTCCTGCTAAAGCAAAAGGCGTAAAGCCAACATTCAACAAACACATGCTTTGATGTTTTTTCACCGTAATTTTTTTATTGCCATTTAACCATTTCTCTGTAACATTATCAAAAAACATTCCATTTGGCAATTTATACAATTTATCGTGATTAGAAAGGTTAAATAATGCTGTGTAATATTGCTGATGAATTTTGAAATGAATTAAGTAAAAGTCCTTTTCTTGCTGCACTTTTACCTCTTCTTTCTCTAGCAAAGGAAAGATAGATTTGTACCACCACAATTGTTGTTCGTTATATTCACCAATATTATCGGAAGTAAAAATTAAATCGCCAAACAACAAATTTGCTAGTAATAAACTGTATTGCTCATCGAATGACAATCGGTTTCTGTTTTTTCGTAAGATGAAGACATCTGGATCGTTTAAAAACCAATGTTTGGATAAATGTCTTCTGGAAATGGTATTGTGAATAGCATGATAAGTAGATGGTCGTTCTCTTGCATTGATCCATTTTAAAAGTTTAAAATCCCAAGTTAAGTGAATATCTGGACCAATTCTACAATAATCTGTGGTTTGATTTGCAGCAGACAATGGTACACCACATGCTAAAATCATTTTATTGCCAACACAATCTCGCAGAAACTGCATGGCTTCGAGCATGATTTCACCTCTACTTTTTCCATGCTGTGGAATACAAGCAACACCATATAAGAAATCGAGTTTAACTAAATCGTAGTTCCATTCGTTTAGTATAATATTAAATACTTTTTTTATATATTGTTTAACTTCTTCGTTGTAAAAATCAAGTGCATAAAATTTTCCACTCCACAACGGATTATAACCAATGGTAACAAATTTGCCTTGAGCATCTTTTAAAATCCAATTGCTTTTTTCTTTTACGATAAAAGAATTGTGTTCGCAAGCAAAAGGAGCTAACCAAATTCCAGCTTTAGCACCAAACTCATGAATTTTTTGAGCCAAATACTGCATTCCGTTTGGAAACTTCTTATTTATATTTAACCAATCGCCAACTGCTTGTTGGTAACCATCATCAATTTGAAATATATTAATATTAATATTATTCTTTTTAAATGACTCTAAGCTTTGCAAGATAATAACTTCACTTATCTTGGTATAATAGTAATACCAACTTGTCCAACCTATTGCTGGTACTACTTTTGGTCGATAGTTATTTTCTGCAAAAAGTTTTTCAAATGCTAACTCTTCAAAATCATCTATTCTAATGAAATGAAGTAGAGTACAACTATTTTCAATAATTTTTCCACTAATATCTTTCTTTATTTTACATATATTTTCATTTGTATGATGTTCAAAAATAGTATAACCAATAGATTCATCTAAAGATGCTAATAATTCAATTTTTCTTTTATCATATTTGATATAAGAATAACTATAGCTGTGCAATACACCATTTTTTTGTGGATAGTCATAAAAACTATAATCGCCATAATTAAAAGCAACACCTTTTACCAATTTGTTCGCAGGTTTTATTTTTTCATCAGTGTAGTATACTTTACTATTCGTCCAACTCTGAAAACCATTAATCATACAACCTTTGCTTTCAGAATAATCTATAATGGTGTTAATTTCAAATGTATTTAATGCTAAAATATTTTTTGTTTGAAGTACTACACTATATTTTAATGCATCGTCACCATCAATTAGAAACTCTAAAATAAAATCATCTGTTTCGTGTTTAGTAAATGCAGTACTGGTAAATTCTTTAGAAATTCCTTGTACATTATATGCTAGTGTAAAATCTTTAAATTGCATGGCTTTTCTCTAATTATCATCTGTTTTTAATAAATTAAAATTAATTAACTATATTTTTATATGTTTGAAGATAACTTTCTGCATTCATTACAGGAATTAAAGCATTTTTAAAATCTTTCTCATTTCTTGTAATTATTATGTCGCAGTTTGAAGCAATAGCACTAAAATATTGCATAGCATCTTCTATGTCTTTAAAATTAGAATTTATTGCTTTCTCAATAACTTCATCATTCATCATAGAAATAGCACATAACATCTTAAATTTTCGTATTTTTTCGAGTGCCGATTTTTCATTTTCATATTTTGTAAGCAAATAATAAGTAGTTGAAATAGTAATAGGAGAAGTATATACTTTTATTTTCTTTTTATCTACTAAAGTTAATATTTTTGCGGCTGCTTCATAGTAGTTTTCTCTTTCGCCAAGCACATCAAGCACAATATTGGTATCTAAAAATACTTTTTGCATTTTACTGATATTTATTATCAAGGTATTCTATATAATCTTTCTTTAGTATTTTTTCATCATTGTTTTGAATGCTTTTTCCGTTTGAAATACTTTTTACAAAAGGCGAAATTTCAAACTCATCTTGCTGTTCTTTAGTTAATGAATCGAGATAATTTTCAATTAATCTTGATAAACTTAATTGTTTGTTAGATGCATATTTTTTTGCTCTAACAATTATATTTTTGTTTAATTTTAATGTAAGTTTGGTATCCATACACTTAAGTTTATACGGACAAATATAACTAAACTATACGGATTTTTCTAATTAAGTAGTCAAATAATTCATTTACTTTTTACTAGTATTTTCTGAATAATTCTTCTACAAAAAGTATAAGTTATTTATATTTTAATTATCTATTTATTTTATCATTTAAAATTTGTAATTTGCTTCAAAAATAAGTAAAATGAACATAAAAAAAGTAGCAGTTATAGGTGCAGGTACTATGGGAAACGGAATTGCTCATGTTTTTGCACAACAAAATTTTCAAGTAAACCTAATTGATGTGAGTGAACAAGCACTACAAAATGCCATTACCAACATTCATAAAAATTTAGATCGACAAATAGCAAAATCTATTATTAGCGAAAACGATAAGATTAATACACTCAATAATATTGGAGTTTTTACGCAATTAGAAGATGGTGTTATTGATGTAGATTTAGTGGTAGAAGCTGCTTCTGAAAATTTTACTATCAAAGAAAAAATATTTCAATCACTAGATACGCTTTGTAATGAAAATACCATTTTAGCAAGCAATACTTCTTCTATCTCTATTACTAAAATAGGTGCTGCTACAAAAAGAGCAGACAAAGTAATTGGTATGCATTTTATGAATCCAGTTCCTGTGATGAAATTAGTAGAAGTTATTCGTGGTTATGCTACTTCTAATGAAACAACACAATCCGTTATGGAATTGTCAAAAACGCTACAAAAAATTCCTGTAGAGGTAAACGATTATCCTGGATTTGTTGCCAATAGAATTTTAATGCCAATGATAAATGAAGCTATCTATACACTTTACGAAGGTGTTGCTGGCGTTACCGAAATTGATACTGTAATGAAATTAGGAATGGCACATCCAATGGGACCATTGCAATTAGCAGATTTTATTGGATTAGATGTTTGCTTAGCCATTTTACAAGTACTACACAACGGATTTGGCAATCCAAAATATGCACCATGTCCTTTATTAGTGAATATGGTTACTGCCAATAAATTAGGTGTAAAAACAGGCGAAGGTTTTTATGTACATACAAAAGGCAGTAAAGACTTGATAGTGAGTAGTTCGTTTAGCTAAAACATAGCAGAATTGTTGTTATATGATATATTAAAACCACCCAAATACATTTGCAAGTATAAAAAAATACAGTATATTTATACAGCAAAACTAATGCTTTGAAAAAATACCTTTTAATACTACTCTTCCTTTGGCAGTTTAATATTTTAGCAGATGATTGTATTCCATATAATACAGTAATAACCATAACTAGACAGTCAGAATTAGATTCATTTCCTATTAATTATCCAAATTGCACAAGAGTAGAAGGTAGTTTGAATATTGAGAAATATTAATAAAAACTAATACAAATTAGTATGTTTTTTTAATCTAATTTAGTTTATTTAAATATACTACACATGTCTTTCGGCATGGTAAGAAGAACGGACTAAAGCACCGCTTTCTACAAAGTTGAATCCTTTTTGTAAACCAACGGTTTTATATTCTTCAAAAATATCTGGATGTATAAATTCATCTACTGCTAAATGCATTTTTGTTGGTTGTAAGTACTGACCAATGGTTAATACATCACAGCCATTTGCTACTAAATCGTCCATAATAGCAAATACTTCTTCTTTGGTTTCACCTAAGCCAACCATAATACCAGATTTTGTTCTTTTTCCAAATGCTTTGGTTCTTTTTATTTGTTCTAAACTTCTTTCGTATTTGGCTTGTGGTCGTACTTTTCTATACAACCGTTCTACTGTTTCCATATTATGCGACACAATTTCTTGTCCAGCACTAATCATCAATTCTAAAGCATCCCAATTGGCTTTAACATCTGGAATTAGTGTTTCTATAGTAGTTTGTGGCGATTGTGCTTTAATTTCTTTTACTGTTTCGTACCATATTCTAGCACCTTTGTCCTTTAATTCATCTCTGTTTACAGAAGTAATCACGGCGTGTTTTAAATTCATTAGTCGTACTGCTTCTGCTACTCGTTTTGGTTCCTCTTCATCAATAGTAAAAGGTCTACCTGTAGCTACTGCACAAAAAGAGCAAGATCTTGTGCATACATTTCCTAAAATCATAAATGTTGCAGTACCAGCTCCCCAACATTCTCCCATATTCGGACAGTTACCACTCTGACAAATTGTGTGTAACTTATAATCGTTAACAATGGCTTTTACATTTCTATAGTTTTCACCAATAGGCAATTTAACCTTAAGCCATTTAGGTTTAGGAGTTCTTTTTATTTCATTAATATCTGCCATGTTATTTTCGTTTACCTAAGGAGAATCCTAAATATACACTCGGATAAAATGCTTTGTTATTATCAATCATGATGGGTAAGTCTTTAAAATAAAAATCGCAAGCAGCACCTACATCTATTACTTTAATTAAACTCGATGCTTTTCCCCAATCAAAAGAAATTCCAGTTTTTAAATGTAATCCAGGTCTAAATTTTAGTTGCCAACCTTTTCCAAAGCCAGCAGAACCAATAATTAAATCAGGATTTAAGAAATCGGCACCAGCTTCATCATAAGACATATAAGCAAAATCAGTACAAGTGCTATTAGTTATATCAGTACAAATAGTAAGTTCATATGGTTTTAAAATGCCAAGCGTAAAACCACCTGCATAACTAAATGAAATCATTACACCGTTTTTTTCTGCTTTATTAGCCAATATTATTTCTTGACCAACTGCTGCATGAATTGCCATTAAAGAATTTATTTTTCCGTAGTAGTATTTTTTTACTAAATCGCCTGGTGTGTATCTTGAATTTCTTTTTTTCTCATTACTATGAAAAAAATAAGCCCAATCAAATTGATATAATAAAGCACTTCTTTTTTGCTTGCCATTGGTTAAAGTAGCACCAAAGCCAATACCATTGCTTTGTAGAAAACCACCAACTCTCCACGATTTTCTATAATATGTTTCTTCATTATTGGTATCGTAACTATAAATATCTTGTGCTATAATACTAGTACTTACTATTACAAAAAGTAATAGCATTATATTTTTTAATGAACGATACATCGACATTTAAAACAATTTAGTACTAAAATAGTTTAAATTATAGAGATAAGAAAGAAATTAGTATCAAATCACAATATCGTTAACAAAAATAAAATTATGACTTGCATGATAAGCTACAGTTTTATCTTTAAAAACAATTAATTGTGGACTTTCGTGATGTATGCCAGATGTAGTTGCAATATCATTTGAAACAGAGCGATATTCTATCAAATCTAAATAGTAGATAGGAATATCTAAATTCCATTCTTTTTCTATACGATTTTTTGCCAT
Source organism: Chitinophagales bacterium (assembly GCA_020636535.1). Classification (NCBI taxonomy): domain Bacteria; kingdom Pseudomonadati; phylum Bacteroidota; class Chitinophagia; order Chitinophagales; species Chitinophagales bacterium. The sequence goes on along the minus strand of JACJXT010000011.1, from coordinate 1,706,402 downwards.
ACTGCTAATTGAACATCTTGTAGAATGTTTAAATACAGCAAATGGACTTTCTTGCTCATATAAATTATGGAATTCTTGTTCTGTTGTTAATGGCAACCAATTAAGCATTAAACAGATTTTTCTTGTTTTTCTATTTTGTTCTTATCGCTTGAAAAACCAGGACAACCACTTTTTCTATGACAAGACATAGTTAATAAAGCTGTTGCTGCTACTACTGCTAAAAATATTTTTACTTTTTTCATCTTTTTTAGTTTAAAAACTCAAAACTATAAAATATATTGTGTGTTTATTTTTAAATACGAATACTTATTAATACTTTAATTGTTTTTTAACAAATTATGGCAAAATATCACTTTATAGCAATTGGTGGTGCAGTAATGCATCAGTTAGCACTACACTTAAAGGCACAAGGCAATATTGTTACAGGTTCTGATGATGCTATTTTTGATCCTGCAAAAACGAATTTAGCTAAAGCTAATATTTTACCAAATGAATTGGGTTGGTTTCCTGAAAAGATTACTAGCAATATAAATGCAGTTATTTTAGGAATGCATGCTAAAGCAGATAATCCTGAGTTGTTACAAGCACAAGCATTAAATATTCCAATATATTCATTTCCTGCATTTATTTATGAAACATGTAAAGACAAAAACAGAGTTGTAGTAGCAGGAAGTCATGGTAAGACAACTATTACTGCTATGATTATGCATATTTTACTTCAACAAAAAATTGATTTTGATTATTTAGTTGGTGCACAGTTAGATGGTTTTGAGTATATGGTTAAAACATCGAACACTGCAAAAAATATTATTATAGAAGGAGATGAATATTTAACTTCTCCTTTAGATTTAAAAAGTAAGTTTTTACATTATCATCCAAATATTGCAATAATTTCTGGAATTGCTTGGGATCATATTAATGTGTTTCCAACTTTTGAAAGTTATTTAGATGCCTTTAAACAGTTTATTTTATCAATAGATAAAAATGGATATTTAATTTATAATGAAGAAGATGATGTTTTAAAACAATTGGTCATTGATAGTAATCCATCGTGTAATTTAATTCCTTATAAAGCGTTTAATTTTGTAGTAGAAGACGAACAAACCATTATCAATTATCATCAACAGAAAATTGCTATAAAAGTATTTGGCAAACACAATTTAATGAATTTAAAAGCTGCCTTTGAAGTAGCAAAATTATTAGGTATTGATGAAAATGATGCGTTAAATGCAATTAGTACATTTAAAGGTGCTGCTAAACGATTAGAATTGCAGTATGAAAACATTGATAAAAAATATGCTGTTTATAGAGATTTTGCTCATGCACCAAGCAAATTAAAAGCTACTGTTGATGCAGTAAAAACACAATATCCAAATAGAAAAATTATAGCTGTTTTTGAAATGCATACTTATAGTTCTTTACAAGAAAATTTTATTCATCAGTATAAAAACAGTTTAGATAGTGCTACTATAAAATTGGTATTTTTAGATGAAGCAGCATTAAAAATAAAAGGAAAAACTGGTTTTGATGCTCTATATATTCAAACTAATTTTGGAGATGATAGCATTATTGTATTGAATGATGCCAAAGCATTAAAAGAAAATATATTAGCACAAATAGAACTCAATAGTGTTTTATTATTAATGAGTTCTGGCAATATTGGTGGACTAACCGCTAGTGATTTTAAGATATAGCAACATAAATACAATGCTGTATTAATTGAATTCAGAATTATATTATTTAATTTTGATTGCTTAAATGTTTTTTTTGAGAGATTGTATCATCATCATACCAACTTATAATGAAAAGGAAAATATAGCCAATATTATTCCTTATACTCTTAATTTATCTGATAGATTTGAAATTTTGGTAATTGAAGATGGTTCGCCAGATGGTACTGCAACTGTAGTAAAAAGTTTAATGCAACAATTTCCTGATAGAGTACACATTATTGAAAGAACTGGAAAATTAGGTTTAGGTACAGCATATATTACTGGTTTTAAATGGGCGTTAGACAAAGCAAAGTATAATTATATTATAGAAATGGATGCTGATTTTTCGCACAATCCAAATGATGTTTTAAGATTAGTTGATGCTTGTGAAAATAAAGGTGCTGGTTTAGCTGTTGGTTCAAGATATATAAAAGATGGTGCAGTAGTAAACTGGCCAGTTAAACGACTATTGATTTCTTTGTTTGGTTCTAAATATGTACGAATAGTAACAGGAATGCGTGTAAAAGATGCAACTGCTGGTTTTGTGTGTTATACTAAAGGTACTTTAAACAAGATTGATTTAAACCAAATTAATTTTGTTGGATATGCTTTTCAAATACAGATGAAGTTTGCAGTTTGGATACAAAAAATAAATATTATTGAAGTGCCTATAACTTTTAAAGATAGAGAAGTTGGTGTTTCAAAGATGTCTGGTAGTATAGTAAAAGAAGCTGCATTAGGTGTTATAAGAATGAAACTTGCTGCCAAAAGAGATAAAAACTATTTAAGAAAGTAAGATAACTTTATACTATATATGCATTATGTATAGGATATATTCAAATAACTTTAATTCAACTGAAATTGCAGTTTTAATAAGTTGCTATACAAACCATCTTGAGTAGATAATTCTTCGTGCGAACCTTGTTCTACTATTTTACCATGATTCAGTACTAAAATCTTATCTACATTTCTAATAGTAGATAATCGGTGTGCTATAATAATAGTCGTTCTATTTTCCATTAAAGTATTTAAAGCAGCTTGTACCAAGTGTTCAGATTCTGCATCTAAACTACTAGTAGCTTCATCAAGCAATAATATTGGCGGATTTTTTAAAATAGCTCTAGCAATGGCAATTCTTTGTCGCTGACCACCACTTAGTTTTATACCTCTTTCGCCAACAACAGTGTTCAAACCTTCAGGAAATTGTTCTATAAATTCTAGTGCATTGGCTTGTTTAGCAGCTTGAATAATTTCTTCATCTGTAGCATCAAGTTTTCCGTATAAAATATTTTCTTTAATACTTCCACCAAATAATAAAACTTCTTGCGGTACAATAGCCATATTATCTCGTAGTTGTTTTACATTAATATCATTAATATTAGTATTAGCTATACTTATTGTGCCACTGTCTACATCATAATACTTTAAAATAAGCTGTATAATAGTCGACTTTCCAGCACCAGAAGGACCAACTAAAGCTACTTTTTGTCCTTTTTCTATGGTAAGATTTAAATCTTTAAAAATGTCAATGTCTTTTCTTGTTGGATATGCAAATGCTACATTCTGAAAAACAATATTGCCATCTAATTTTAAAGGCGTAAAATTATTAATGTCTGTTTCTGTTGGTGTATTTAAAATATCAACAATGCGTTCTGTTGCACCAATAGCTTTTACAATTCGTCCTAAAGAATCACTTAAACCACCAAAAGATCCACCAATAAAAATAGTATACATTAAAAACTCAATCAATTTTCCAGGAGTAATTCCAGTATTTGGGTCGATGTGATTTTGTTCTACCATACCAGTTCCAGACCAAAAAATAAAAACAATTGCACCAAAAACAACAACAATAATAAAAGTTACAAATCCGCCTCTAAAAATAGCATTAATGATGCCTAATCGTTTAGAGGCATCTATATCAGTAGCATATCTTTGCGATTCATAAGCTTCTCTAGTATATGCTTTTACCGACTGAATACTCATAAGTGTTTCATCTAAAACAACATTGGCTTTAGCTAGTGCTTCTTGAATATTTTTAGAATTATTTCTAATAAATCTACTAAGCAAAATACCTAGTACAATAACTATAGGAAATGTTGCCAGCATAATTAGTGTCAGCTTTACAGAAGTATAGAACAATAAACCTATTCCAACAATTAAAATAGCAAATTGTCTAAAAAACTCAGCTAGTGTTAAAGATAGAATATCAGATAATGCAGTTACATCATTGGTTAGCCGACTTTGTAATTCTCCAGTTCTTGTTTTTTCAAAAAAAGACATTGGAAAACAAATAATTTTATTATATAAATCTTTTCTAATATTAGCTAAAACTGGCTCATTTACTTTAGCAAAAATATATACTCGTAGAAAAGAAAAGACACCTTGTGCTACTAAAATCAATAAGAATATAAGTACTACTTGATTTCTGTTTTGTATAAAATCATCAGATTTTCCAACCGAGACATCTATCATAGAACCTAGTAGCTTTGGAAAAGCCATTACAGTTACACTAGAGAGAAACAGTGTAATAATTCCTAAGATAAAAAGAAACTTATAAGGTTTCATATAAGAAAATATGCTTAGTGCTTTAAGTATATCTTCTTTTTTTGGTAAATTTTTAAAACTAGGTCTAGACATTTGCTTGGCAAAAGTACCAATAATACTATTTAGTTAAAGTTAATTGTAATTTTTTAATACTAATTAGCGTTTAGAAGAGCAAAATAAATTTTGAATATTTTCTATGCTGAATTCATTGTAAAAAATGCAGGGATAGAGTATAAGATACGACTATTAAAAACTTCATAAAATAAATTAACAATAAAGAAAGAATAAAATGTATAACTTAGTAAAAAGCAAAGTTATGAGTACAGCAGAGTTAAGAGAAAGATTACAATCTAGAATTGCAATGGAAGATGACGAAAAAATACTAGAAGCTATTTATATACTTTTAAATAGAGATGAAAGAATAAGTATAGAACAGTACAATAAGGAGATAGAAGCATCTGAAAAAGAATATGAAAAAGGAGATTATGTAACTCAAGCTGTATTTGAAAAAGAAATTCAAAAATGGTAGAAGAAAGATATGTGGTAGTTTGGAATAAAACTGCAAGAACTCAAGTAAGAAACATATACAATTACATTGCAAAAGATTCATTACAAAATGCAAAGAAAGTAGTAGAAGGTATAGTACAATCTACAAATCAACTAGAAATAAATCCAGAAAGGTTTGCTAAAGATAAATATAAACAAAATAATGATGGGACTTACAGATATTATGAATTATATAATTATAGAATAGTTTTTAGAATTTATAAAAATCATATTCGAATAATCAGATTAAGAAGCACACATCAAGAACCTAAAGATTATTAATAAAATAATTAACGATTATTAATATGTAAAGTTAAATATACTAAAATACATTCTTCTTTAGTATAGGAAATATTAAATACTTCAATATTAGTAACCATGTGTGCAATTCATGGTATTAAGAAATAGTCAATCACTCAATTTGCAATAAATTAGCGTATCTTTGTAGCGTGAGTTATACAGTTGCAATAGTTGGTAGACCAAATGTAGGAAAGTCTACTTTGTTTAATCGTTTGGTTGGATATAGAAAATCAATTACCGACGATTTAAGTGGTGTTACTAGAGATAGATTATACGATGTTACCGAATGGAATGGTAAAACATTTAATATTATAGATACAGGTGGTTTTGTGCCAAACTCTGATGATGTTTTTGAAAAAGCCATTAAAGAACAAGTAAAAATTGCTATTGAAGAAGCTAATTTGCTAATTTTTATGGTTGATGTTACTACAGGAATTACTGATTTAGATGAAGCATTAACTCGATTGCTAAGAAAAAGCAATAAACCAGTTTTACTATGTGTCAATAAGGTAGATAATCACGACAGACAATTACTAGCAACAGAGTTTTATGCACTTGGATTTGAACAACTGTTTATGTTGTCATCTATAAGTGGTTCTGGAACTGGTGAGATTTTAGATGCTATTACAGAACAAATTCCACAAGAAGAAGCTGTTGTAGAAGACGAAGAAAATGAGTTGCCTAAAATTGCAATTCTTGGTCAACCTAATGTAGGAAAATCGACTTTAACCAATGCATTAATTGGAAAAGAAAGAAACATAGTAACAGATATTGCAGGAACAACAAGAGATTCTATTCATACACACTATAATTTATATGGAAAAGAGTTTTTGTTGATAGACACAGCAGGAATTCGCAAGAAAAATAAAGTACATGAAGATTTAGAATTTTATTCGGTAATGCGTGCCATTAAATCTATAGATGAAGCAGATGTTTGTGTATTAGTAATAGATGCTAACGATGGTATTGAAGCACAAGATTTGAAGATTTTTAAACTCATTCAGAATAAAAGAAAAGGTATTGTTATTGCTGTAAATAAATGGGATGCTATTGAAAAAGAAACCAATACACATATTGAGTACACTGAAAAAATTAAAGATAGATTAGCTCCATTTAGAGATGTACCTATTGTATTTATATCTGCTTTAGAAAAGCAAAGAATACATAAACTACTCGATGAAGTAATGGCTGTTTACAAAGCAAAAACAATAAAAATTCCTACGAGTCAGTTGAACGAAGTAATGTTAAAAGAAATAGAAAAATATCCACCACCAGCTTATCGTGGAGAGTATATAAAAATAAAATACATTACACAATTACCAACCAAAACACCAAGTTTTGCTTTTTTCTGTAATCATCCAAAATATTTAAAACTACCATATAAAAATTACTTAGAAAATAGACTAAGAGCCAACTTTAATTTAAGTGGTGTGCCTATCAATATTTTCTTCAGACAAAAATAGGAGCGTAGTAGCTACTTTCTAAATCGTGGATGATGCAATGACAATGATTCTTTTAGGTATTGTTGATCTAGATGTGTATATATTTCTGTTGTTGTAATTGAAGAATGTCCTAGCATTTGCTGTACAGCTCGTAAGTCTGCACCACCTTCAATTAAATGTGTAGCAAAAGAATGTCTAAAAGTATGCGGACTGATATTTTTTTGTAGTCCAATTTTTTGAGCCAATTCCTTAATTACATAAAAAACCATCACTCTACTCATAGGTTTTCCATTTCTACTCAAAAATAATATATCATTGTATTTTTCTGGAATTTTTAATTGGTTTCTAACTGTATTAATATAAATATCTATGTGTTTTAAAGCATCATAACCAATTGGTACAAGTCTTTCTTTATCGCCTTTACCAATTACTCGTATAAATTCAACATCTCTATAAATATACGATAATCGCAGATTGATTAACTCAGTTACACGCAAACCACAACTATACAAAGTTTCTAGCATCGCTTTATTGCGAATATTTTTGTCTATTGATAAATCTAAAGCACCAATCAATTGTTCAATTTCGTAGAAACTCAAAGTATCTGGCAATTTTTTACTGAGTTTTGGAGCTTCTAGCAAATAAGCAGGATCTTGCTGAATCATATCATCAAGCAATAAGTACTTGAAAAATGCTTTGATACCAGAAATAATTCTAGCTTGAGAACGATCGTTTAAACCTAAATCATACAAATAAGCTAAAAACAGTTCTAAATCATTGAGTGTAATAGCTTCTGGCAACTTACTAGAGTTTTGAATTAAGTTATAGGTATTAAGTAATTGAACATCATGTAAATATGCATCAATTGAATTTGCAGAAAGCGACTTCTCTACTTTTAAATAAGCTTCAAAATTTTTAATATAGTGCTGCCAATTCATTTAATTAATTTCTTTCCAAAACTCACTTGGATTTATATAAAATACAGTATCTATAAAATAAAGAATATTGTTTTTAGTTAATACATTTTCATCATGTAAATCTTCTAAAATAATGCCAAGTTCAGCATTATAATAATCATTATTTCTAGTGTTTATAAATCCATTATTATTTAAAAATGTTTTGACTTGAGTTAAATCCGTTAAGCTATCTGCTCTAACAAATGCTTGTTCTACTACAGCATAACAATTATTTTCTTCTAAGTAAAATCCTAATAGTTGATATGCTGTATCTGCAAAAAAATAATTATTGAGTAACAAGCTATAGAAATAATCTTGCCAAGAAGCATAATATATTGCATCATTAAGTTTAATTACATGAAATTCATCTTTAATAAAAACTTTTTGTTCAGCACCACTTGATATAAATTTTTGAGTATCAATAGTTTCGAAAAGCAAATTATTTAGGGTAGCGAATTGTATTAATTTACTTGTTTCTTTTGCTTTGTTTTGGTGTTTTTCTTTAGCCATTGGACTTGTTCTTTTGCCATTGCTAAGGTAGTTGGCAATTGCTTGGATAAGTGCATCATGGCTAGAGCTGCTCGTTCCTGAAATGATATTTTGTAATTCATATTTTGTGTTTTGTAGATTCACAATAAGCTAAAAATACAATATAATTTGTTTTTTAGCTCATTTTTCTAATATCATTACACCATGCATTTACCAAAGCCATTTCTTCTTTGCCTACAAAACCTTTATCTGTAAGCATTTGATAGCACAGTGTTAAATCATCTAGTAAATTCTCCTTTCCACCTTTTATTGGTAATGCTGCTAGTTCTTTAGCAATTTTGGCATTGTTTAAATAACCTGGAATTTCGTCTTCAAAATCTTTTAGTAGATTATGTTCATTTCTTTCTTGCCAAACAGTAGCTTCATGAAACAAGATGCTCCAACCATTTTCCCAAGCAATTCTTTGTGCAACAAAACTTCTCCAAATATCGGTCATTCTAAAACTACAATAAGCTGGCAAGTACAATAAAGGAAAAGCATCTTTGTACCAATAAGTGTTTTGACTATTAAAAGGACACCAAGCATCTCTACCAAGAGCAACTTGCAATCCTTTATTAAAATTTAAAGGCAGAGGATAGGTGAGTCGATAAACAGCATCTACATCTGGATTTTCATCTGCTAGTCCTTGTTGAATTGGACAATCAATTGGCTTTTGTTCGTATTGACTTAAATCTGGTGTTGCTTTTTGTAATTCTTCTAATGGCAAACCTCTTGGCCAAATAAATGCATCGCTAAAAAAACGATATACATTTACCCAATCAGTATGTTGAATATCATGAGCTGTAACTGTTCTAGTTTTAGCATTCCAAAAATCGCTTTTAGGTAAATTGTCGTCATCGGTTTCTACAATTTCTTCATAGCCATTTTTCATTGCGAGCAAATAACCAATATTTTTTCTGGTATAGTGTTTAGTTGGACATAGCTTTGCGAACTCAAACTCGGTTGCTAACTGTCTGTCAACAGACCAAAAATCGCAACCATCAATAGTAAAATTTTCTGGTGATTTAGTATCTCCAATACAGATGAAATGTATGTTTTTTTCTACGCAATCTTTAGCATATGATTGCAATACTGGATGTTTATCATCTGCAATTGATGTAATAATTAAAGCTTTAGCTGACATATTTTAGTTTATTGATTATCAAATTTTTATCTAATTCTAATTAAATGGTTGGTTTATTGCCTTTTAATCGTTCTATAAAATAATAGAAAAGTGTTCCGTAGGCATTTTTTATAGCAGATTGAGATACTCTTGGAGATGGTGCTTGATAGTGAATGGGTATTTCTGCAATTCGTTTTTTTCTACACAAATATTTAATTTCTGTTTGGTAAAAATGAGCTCTAGATTTTAATGGATATTGTAATAGTTTACCTATAATATCTCTATGAAATCCTTGAAAACCAGAAGTCATATCATACAAACGAGTTCCTAGTAAAATATTAGCCAAAACAGTTCCTGTTTTAGATAACATTCTACGATTCCAAGGAGAATCGCCCATAGAGCCATCTTTTATAAATCTTGAACCAAAAGCACATTCATTGCCTTCGTTTAAAACTCTTAAGTACATTGGCAAAGCTCTTGGATCGTGAGACAATCCAGCATCCATTTCAATAATAATATCATGACCATTATCGTAAGCAACTTGAAATCCTTTTAGATACGCATCTACCACATTTTTATTTTCTGGTGCAAAAATTACTTCATAACGACTGTCTTTAGTAGCCAAATCTTTAGCCATTTGTAGTGTATTGTCTTTAGAAGCGTTGTCTAGCACAAAATAGATTTTACCTGTACCAATAACATCGAGCACTCTTGTTAGTAAATCGCTAAACTCTTCAAAATTATCTTCTTCGTTTGCCATAGGAATAGTAGCAGCCCAATTGGTGTATAAGTACATAGGTTTTATTTAAGACAAAAATAATTAAAATAATGAAAAATCAAATTGCATATTTCATGTTTAGGAATTTATAAAATACAAGAGATAAAAATACAAAAGCTAAGTTTTTATCTTTAATGTGATAGAAAATCCTGTTGCTAAATTTATAGAATATAGATTATTTTATGCTATTTGTTATTTTATAAATTATATATTTAGATAGGTTGTTTCTTTTTTACATTTGTAGTTGTTTTCTTTTTAAGTTTCTGCATTTTTCGTTTTTCTTTATCAGCACGAATAAAGTTGCTAAATGCTTGCTCTTCTTGCTTAGTCAATGGTCTTGAATCTACTACAAAATCTATATGAAGAGGTTCTCTTATTAATTCCATAATTTAAAAATATTTATTAGTTAATTTTAAAGCTGCTTCTGTGGTAATAATCATTTTATGACCACCAAAATGTATTGCTCCTAAACTTTTTTCATAATGTTCTATGAGTTTTGTTTTAGATAAAAATGATACATAACCTTCTCCACCTCGTTGAAAGGAAAGTTTGCACGCAAAGGCAACAAGATTTCCTGAAACGCCTAAATATGATTTATTTTTTCCGATGTTGAAAGGTGCACTTTCTATTAAGTGCATATAAACATGATCTGATTTTACTTCTAAACTTATTAACCCTTGAATAATATTAGGATTATTTGTAATTGTTAGCTTATATACTTCTCTTAATGGATTTTTAAACTCTGAAGTCCAATTAAATTGCCAACCGTTTTTTTTTGTTATATTTCTAATTTCAGTTTTAGTTAAAAGTGAAATTTCAGTTGGAAAGCTATCTCCAGACCTAACATTTTCAATTGAATTTGTTAGCTTGTCAACCTCAAAACCAAGCTCTATTTTTCTTCGTTTGCTCACACTACTAAATTATAAAAATTATCTTTGTTTGGCAAGTTGTAAATTTAAGCTTTATACTAATTAGTATTATACAATTCGTAGTAGATTAACTATATTAAAAGTATTTAATTTTTTATGTAGTTTTAATTTTATTTTTATCATATGAATTACATCAATAAAAAGACATTTGAAAATTTTACTTGGGTAGATATTTGCCAACCAGAAAAAGTAAAACTAAAATCAATAGCTAAAGAGTATGGTTTAGATATTTATCAGATAAAAGATAGTTTGGAAACTGGACACTTACCTAAGTTTGAACAGCAAACCAATTATAATTTTATCATTTTAAGAGCTTATTCTTCAAACAATGTAAGTAATAGAATTAGTACAATCAACGAGTTATCTAATAAGATTGCTTTTTTTTATAATGAAAATCAAATTATTACAGTGCATACTAAAAAGTTTGATTTTTTATTAGATATAGACTACGATTTTAAAAGTGCAGAACAGTTATTATTGTATATTATTCATAAAATGATTGACTCTTTTGATAAGCCATCTAAATTTTTAGCAGAACAAGTTGATAAAATGGAGCAAACTATTTTTTTGAAAGACTTTGAAAAAGTGTCTTTAGAAGAATTGTATTTCTACAAATCGCAATCGAGAATTACTAAGAAATTGCTACAGATTAGTCAGAATGTAATTAATCACATAGAAGTAAAAGGAGAGAACCTAACGGCTTTACAAGATATAAAAGATAGTTTGTTTAGTTTATCGTTGACTTACGACGAAGTTTTAGATGATGCAATTAACTTAACCAATACTTATTTATCGTTTAATGCTCAAAAAAGTAATGATGTAATGAAACTGTTGACTATTTTTTCTGCTTTTTTCTTACCATTGACTTTTATTGCTGGAATTTATGGTATGAATTTCGATAATATGCCAGAGTTAAAATCTAAGAATGGTTATTATATTACTATGGGAAGTATGCTAGTAATTTCTATATGTATTTATGCATGGTTTAAGAAGAAGAAAATTATTTGAATGTAGAGCATTAATACCACTTAAGTGCATTTGGTTAATACAATTAATTTATATTTATAATGATGTTAAAAATTTAGTCTTGTGTTTATATTTACAACAGATTTGCTTAAAATAACTTACGGTAATGGTGTTGTGAGTGTGTCATCTGTTGGTTTCTTTTTCTTATTAGTTTTAAACAATTCTTTTAGTTTATCAAAGTCTTTTTGGAAACTAATTGCACCGCCAGTTCGTAATCTGTCTTGATTAACGATATCGAAATCGCCTGTTTTTGCAAAGGTTTTTAAACGAATTCTTCCGTCTGGTGTTACTAGATATTCTAGCACGAAATCGCTGGTAAAAGTAGAGTTGGAACCAGCATTTAAATTATTAATACTTGCTGTAGAAGTTGCTGCTCCAAAGTTAACATTTCCTCCTACGGTAAAAATCAATCGACTGTTAAACAACTCTTGCTTGTAGCTAAATCCAAATTGCCTTGAGTCTGATTCTAAATCTTTCAATAAAACATCTAGAGATGCTCCTTTTACTACTTTACTTATTCCTTGTGTTAACAAGTTGGATAGTTGACCTGAGACAAATTCGGTGAGTGAATTGGTATAACCTGTAAATTGTTGATTGGAATTATTGAGCAAACCACTTGGTAAAAATGAGTTGAATAATAACAAACCAAATGCTTGATTGTACACTTCGTTTTTATTGCTATTGATGATGTCTAGTGCTTGTTTTAATTCATCAGATAGTGATGAAATTCCTGTACTTCCTTGAGTAATATCAAAGTTTATTTCAGTATTTTGTAATGTATTTGTTATATACATATTTAAAGTTACATCAACACTTTTATTAGCAATTGGTGATGTACTATCTACAATATTTCGTAGTGATGCATTTCGTACTACATACTGAGCATTTAAATCTAGTACTGCATCTAATGGATTTCCACTAAAGATAATTTTACCGCCTGGTTGTACAATAAACTTTTTAGAGATGATACTTTGAAATTTGAAGTCGTAACTTCCTTTAGAAATATCATAAGTTCCGTTTAAAGTTAATTCGCCACCTCTTTTTAATTGCATGGTTAAGTCGCCGCTTCCGTAGCCAACAATTTTGTCGTTATTGCTTGGATTTAAAATAATATTGACTTGAGCATCTGGTGTTGCTTCTAGTTCCATATCAATATTAATTCCATTAGTTTTTATTTTATCTTCAATGACTTTTAAGGTATCATTTGGATCAAAAAATTTAATATAACTATATCCTTCATCTATTGCTTTATTACTTACAGGAAGATTAAAGACTGTATTAGGTAATGTTCTTGCAGTAACATCTATAAATAAATTTTCAAAAGGACCATTGATATCTACTATACCTTCTGCAAATACTTTTCCGTAGAAATCTTGATTTTCTTCGTAAGTAGTATTCATAAAATTATAACCAGTCGTTGCATCTAAATTGGCTTTACTTACTTCAAAGTTTTTAAATCCTTGATGTAATAGCTTTCCTTGTAATAGTGCTGAATTTCCGTAATCATCAAAAACAGTAATTTGTCCAAAATCAAAACCACTTTTATTGAGTGTAATAGTTTCGTTTTTTGGAATGTTAAATATTGTTCCTAAGTAATTGAGTTTTAGTCGAGCATCTTGTAAGAATTTTGCTTGACCTTCTAGCACAATATTTTTAAGATCGCCAGAAACTTTTACGCTACCACCAACATAACTATGTTCTATATCGAGTTCTTTTCCTAAGAATAATTTAAGAAAACTCATATCTAATCTATCAATATCAGTATATAGTTCTATATATTCTTTACCTTTTTCTTCTAAGCTAATAAATCCATTTAGAGCCAAGCTATAATTAGTATCAATTACATTTCCGCCAAGTTCAATTCTTTTCTTGCCATCTCTACCATAAATTGCATCTGCCATTATTTTATCTATATAAAAATCTTGATATTGAAATTTATTGATTTGTAAATTACCAGTTGCTTCTAGTTGAGTTAATATATTTTTTAGATTAATATTTCCGTTGAGTTCGCCACTTTTAAAGTTGCCAGAAGTATCTACAATTTGAGCAATATCACTTAGGTTTAAATTTTTAACTACTACATTTAAATCTGCCAACGAGTTGCTACCATTAACAACAGAAATTGATTGATTGTCATTAATAAATGAGAAATTTTGCGTAATAAAATTGGTTCCCATTATTTTAATAAAGTTATTTTTTTGTATAGTCCAAATTTTGTTGTTTAGTTTTAATTTAGAATCGGTGATTTGGATAAGTGTAGTATCTTTATTAAAATCAATGAGTGATTCTAGGTGTACTGAGTTTTTTGCAGTATCGTTTTCAATATAAATTGAAGAAAGTAATTGTTTTGTAGAACTGTTAATATCGACAGTAATATCATTAAATAAAAATTTATCTTTTTTAATATTATCTAATGAAAGTGTTGTTAAGAGTTCATCATCTTGATTGTATCCATAAGATGATATTTTTTTGAAAGCTATTCCGTCGTAGTTGAGTGAATCTGAAAGCACATCAAAATTAAGTACATTTTTTTGATTGTTGAATTGAGCTGTTAAATCTAAATCGCTAACATGGTAAAGTTTAGGTATAAATACTTTAAAAACTTCACTAAAGTTAGAGTAGAGTTTTGCAGTTAAATTGATGTCTTGATTTTTGTTATTGGCATAATCTTTAACTGTTGGTTTAATAAGTTTAGAATAGTTTTGTAGATATACTTTTGCAGAAGGAACAATAGTTAATGGATCGAACTCGCCTTTTATATCTACAACTGCTTCGTTAGATTTTAATGAATAGTGCTTGTATTTATCTTTACTTTCTATGTTTGCAGTAACATCAGAAAGCGTAATCATATTGATATTATTTTGTACTATAATATTTTTAAATATACCATTAGCATTTATTTCATCTAACTTAATTCCTTCTCCTTGTATTTTTCCATCTAAAGAAATTAAGAAAGTGTCTTTAGACAAGTTGAGTTTATGTAAATCTGCATTTTTAATACTTGTTTCAAAAGCATATTTTGGTATCGTTTGATTGAAGTCTGCGAAACCATTGAAATCAATTAAAAAACAATCATCATCGAAGAATGCTTTACCTGTAAACTTTTTCTTTTCTAGTCGACCAGCAACATCTATTTTATCAAAGACAAAGCCATTTAAATATAAATTTCTAATTGTTCCTTTAATATCTGTTTCTAGATTTTTTATATCAAATCCAGCACCATTGGCATCAATATTTAAGTCTACTGTACCTAATAACTTGCTATTGCCTGTAATTTCTGCTAAGTTTAAACCAATAGCTGTTACATTTCCTTTGTACTGTGGTTGTTTTCCTTTAGGTAATTTCATATATATGTCAGCATCAAGAGTACCTAAGTTATCAGTAATTAGTCTTCCTTTAGTATAAAAATCATCTACTTTTCCTTTAAAAATTCCACTGAACTGAATATTTCCTGCATTGGCAACTTGTTCTGGTAGCTTTACAAATGGTAGTATTTTTTGTAAGTCTTGCGTACTAGTTTTGAGCTGTTTTACATTTAAATCTAAAATAGTTTGATTGATTTTTGGCAACCCTTTTATAGTTCCATTAATATCTATTTTAGTAATATTACCTGTTTGTAATTGTAGCTGACTTATTTTTAAATCGCTTAAATAACCTTTTGCTTGTATATTAGTTTGTACTTTTTCTGGTAAATATTTATCTATGCTTGGCACAAACTGTGTTATATCTTTTTTGTAAACTGTTGTATTGTTTAGGTTTGCAGACAACATTACTGCATCTTCAAAGTTTTTAAAACTGTCCCAACCGTATTTAAATTGTAGTGCAAAATCTCCGTTTACTTTACTTTCATTCAAAGCAATTTTAGCATCATTTAGTCGAATAGCTCCATTATCTAAATACGCATTTCCTTCTATGTGCTTTACTTGAATATTGTCTTTTAGATTAGTACTTAGATTTTTGATATTGAGTTTCATTCCTGTAGAATCCCAAGAATAATTTGTTGCATCTAAATTAATTTGTTGCACACGCATATTACTAATATCCAATTTACCAACTTTTTGATTTTTGCCATTCATGTTCATTGCATATAAACCATCTTCCATTGTTAATTGCTTTACTTTAATATTGAGCCCAATATTTTCTGGCATAAATGGTTTGTGTACTTTGTTTTTATCTTTCTCTTTTAAGTTATAGAGTGTTAGATAAAACTGTGGCTTAACTATATTTACATCATCTACATATATAATTTTATTGGCTAAGTCTAATTTCTCTACATCAACATTTAAATCACTTAATAGCAGTTCGAATTTATTATCTGCATATTTATCATCCATAGTAAGATGAACATTAGACAGTTGTAGATTCTTTAAATCAATTACAATAGGTGTTTTCTTTTTGTCTTTTTTAGGTTTTGGTTCTTTTGGTGTAAAGGCATCAATAATGTTTGAAAAATTATATAAGCTATCATTTTCCGTTCGATATGCATTTACAAGCAGACTATCTATTGCTACATCTTTAAAATAGTACTTTCCGTCTTTGATGCTAGTAATTTGACTTTTTAATGTCTTACCTAAATTAAGTGTTACATCAACATTCTTAGCAAAAAACAATGTATCTTTATATTTGTCAGATACATATACATTTTTAAGTGATAATGTTTTAAAAAACTTAATGTCTACACTTTCAATATCAACATCTGATTTTGTTTTTTCTGTCAGGTACTTTGTTGCTTTACCCACCAACCATGTTTGTACTTTTGGTTGTTGTACTAAATATGCCGAAGTAAAAAATACAATTATGAGCAAAAACAACAATGTTATTAGTGCTATTGAAATGTATTTAAGTCCTTTTTTCATATTACCTTTGCAACTGCAACAAAATTACGGTATTTATAACAATTATTATGCCTAGCTCGGTTATATTAGCAATAGAATCTTCATGTGATGATACTTCTGCCTCAGTTTGTATTGATGGAAAAATTATTTCAAATATAGTTGCTAATCAACAAATACACGAACAATATGGTGGTGTAGTACCAGAATTAGCGAGTAGAGCTCATATTCAAAATATTATTCCTGTTGTTGATACAGCGATTCAACAAGCTAATATTAACAAAAAAACAATAAACGCCATTGCATTTACGCGTGGTCCTGGATTGCTTGGTTCATTGTTAGTTGGTGGTGTTTTTGCCAAAACACTTTCTCAAACGCTAGCAGTTCCTTTAATTGATGTACATCATATGGAAGCACATGTAATGGCACATTTTATTGATGCACCTCAACCTACATTTCCTTTTTTGTGTTTGACTGTTTCTGGTGGACATACACAATTGGTTTTAGTGAAAGATTATTTACAAATGGAAATTATTGGTAGCACTATAGATGATGCTGCTGGTGAAGCTTTTGATAAGACTGCAAAAATGCTAGGATTAAAATATCCTGGTGGTCCAATTTTAGATCAATTAGCACAGCAAGGAAACCCGAATGCATTTAAGTTTACACCAAGTAAAGTAGATAGTTTAGATTTTAGTTTTAGTGGTTTTAAAACTCAAGTGATGTATTTTTTGAATAAAGCCACTCAAAAAAATGAACATTTTATACAAGAGAATTTAAACGACTTAGCTGCTTCTATTCAACAACATATTGTAAATGAGTTGATAAGAAAATTAGAACTAGCAATAGAGCAATATCAAGTTAAACAGGTTGGCATTGCTGGTGGTGTAGCTGCAAATAGTTGCTTAAGAAACGAAATAAATAACATTAAGAATAAATATGATATTGAAGTATATATTCCGAAATTTGAATACTGTACAGATAATGCGGCTATGATTGCTATTTGTGGATATTATAAATATTTAAAAAACGAATTTTGTGATATTACTATTCCAATATCACCCAAAATATAATAAAGAAAGATGGAAAGAATACAAATTGATATACCAGAAAAAGTGTTGTTTACTTATACATTTACCATAGCAAAGCAAGACATTAATTTTGCGAACCACATGGGCAATGAAATGATATTGGTTTATGCTAATACTATTCGACCTAAGTTTTTTGAACATTTACAGTTAGAAGAAATGGATAGTATAGCACAAACTGGAACTATCGTTGTTAATCATCAGATTGTATATAAGAGTGAAGGTTTTTTACACGATGAAATTACTTGTGCAATAGGTGTTTGTAATTTTACTTCGTATGGTTTTGATGCTGTTTTTCATTTCATCAAGAAAAAGGAAAATAAAACACTTGCTATTTTAAAAACTGGTGTAGTGTATTTTGACTATTTCAATAAAAGAGTACATAAATTACCAATGGCTTATATAGAGAAATTTTATGGATAAAAAATAATTGATATTAAGAGCATCACAACAATCCAATAGATGAAGATAATTATCCTTTAGTGATAATGTTTAGATAGTGGACTTTCAATCAACAGCCAAATCTATGGATTGAAACTCTGTAGAAGTTATAGTAAAAAATAACACTCTAACAAATCACTAATAAAAATGCTAAAAATCAATTATCTTTGCAGTTGTAGGTCGCACTATCGTGCTGTAGCAATACAGTAAGGAAAGTCCGAGCAACACAGAGTAGCTTGATGGGTAACGCCCATTTTCTTGAAAAAGAAAGAACAGTGCCACAGAAAATAGTACAGGTAATGCTGTAGTGAAACAAGGTAAACTCCAAGCGTTGAAATATCATGTATATCAGCAAGCTCGTAGAGCAAAAGCTTACTCGGCTTTGTTTGTTGAGGGGTAGATAGCTAGAGTTAATTAGTAATAATTAACCAAGATAAATGATAGTGTAGAAACAGAACTCGGCTTATGAACCTACTTTTTTTGGAATAAAATTTGAGGAAGAATAAATAACTATGGCAAAAATATTAATTGTAGATGACGAAAAAGCGATAAGAAGAACGCTTAAAGAAATATTAGAATACGAAAAATTTGAAATTGAAGAAGCTGTCGACGGTGAAGATGGTCTAGCAAAAATAGTAAAAAACAAATACGATGTAATTATCTTAGATGTAAAAATGCCTAAAAAAGATGGTATAGAAGTACTTTCAGCAATGCAAGAACAAGCTATCGATATTCCTGTGATTGTTTTATCTGGACATGGAAATATTGAAACAGCTGTAGAAGCAGTAAAAAAAGGTGCTTTCGATTACATTCCAAAACCACCAGACTTAAACCGTTTGTTAATTACCGTTAGAAATGCAATGGACAAAGCTAACTTAGTTTCTGAAACTAAGATTCTTAGAAAGAGGATTGCTAAATCTAAAGATATTGTAGGTGACTCAATGCCTATTTTAAAAATTAAAGAAACCATTGCTAAAGTTGCACCAACCGAAGCTAGAGTGCTAGTAACTGGTGAAAATGGTGTAGGTAAAGAATTGGTTGCCAGATGGATACATGAACAGAGCAATAGAGCAAACGGACCATTAATCGAGGTCAATTGTGCTGCTATTCCATCAGAATTAATAGAGAGCGAATTATTTGGACACGAAAAAGGAGCTTTCACTTCTGCTGTAAAACAAAGAATTGGAAAGTTTGAACAAGCTAATGGTGGCACACTTTTTCTTGATGAAATTGGTGATATGAGTTTAGAAGCTCAAGCTAAAGTATTAAGAGCATTACAAGAAAATAAAATTACTAGAGTTGGTGGCGATAAAGACATTACTGTTGATGTAAGAATTGTAGCTGCTACCAACAAAGATTTAATTAAAGAAGCAGATAGCAATAGATTTAGATTAGACTTATACCATAGATTGAGTGTGATTTTAATTCATGTGCCAAGTTTAAACGACAGAAAAGATGATATTCCGCAATTAGCAGACTATTTCTTAGAAGATATTTGCAAAGAATATGGCATGAGCAAAAAGAAAATTGAACCTAAAGCTGTTGCTGCTTTGCAAGAAAAAAACTGGACAGGAAACATCAGAGAGTTGAGAAATGTAATTGAACGACTGATTATTATGTCTGATAAACAAATAGAAGTTCAAGATGTAATTGATTATGCTAATGTAAGTAAGAGTGAAGCAACTAAAAACACAATACAGTTTGATAACTTCAATGATACACAACAGTTTTTAGATTATATGGAACGCAGTTTTATTGAAAGTAAATTAGCTCAAAATGATTGGAATACAGCTAAAACAGCTACTGCACTTAATTTAAGTAAAACAGACTTAGAAGAAAAAATGAATAATTTGGGTTTGAAAAAACGATGAAACCATATAGAACCAATGGAGTTTAGTAGTAGTTGTAAATAAATTAGGCGTAAAAACTAGCAAAGGTTATATATACTCAAAAAAAGTAAAGATATGGTAGTGAGTAGTGCTTTTAACTTTTTAATATATACTATTTTATGAATATATTGGCTCTGCAATAGGCATATTACTTATATTATTCTTGCTCTTTTTTTGGGAGATAAGAGCGAGTATAACAAAAAAGCGAGTAGTGCAGAATGGCGTATATACAAAGGGCATAATTACAGATATAACTAGTACACCAAAAGGGAGACCTATATATATATGCATATATAATCGGAGATAAGGAAAATAAAGGAGGGAGTTATGGGTTTTATGAAAAATTAAGTATCGGAGATACTATTACTATTTTATATTACATTAACAAAAAAAATAAAGCAATAATATACCCAGCATATGAATTATTTAAATCTAAACCTATAGGTGAAAAATATAAGCATGAATTTTATTAGCTAAGTCTAACATCTAAAAATCTTGACTCTAAAAGTCTCACCACTCAATACTAAACATCTCACTACCACAAATTCCAATGCAAGCATTGCTTTTATTAAATTAACTTTATTTTACCAAACAACCGTTTGTTAAACTACCAACATTCCTTACATTTATTGCCTATTCACTAATAAATGCCAAAGCAAAAGGTTACAGAAGAAGAAATCTTAAAACAATCACTACGATTGTTTCGCCAAAAGAGCTATCACAACACTTCTGTTGCTGACATTGCAGAAGCATGTGGTTTGCTAAAAGGCAGTTTGTATCATTATTTTCCAAGTAAAGAAGCATTAATGAGTGCTGTTATTGCCTATGCTCATAATATTTTTAAAGTAAAAGTATTTGCAATTGCTTACGACGCTCAACTAAGTCCACAAGAAAGAATGGAAAAAATGTTTCAACAATCTGAAAGAATATTATTGTCAGAAGGTAATATTATGGGAAATATTGGTGTAGAAACAGCACGAGTTATTCCAGATTTTGCCAATCTTATTAGAGATTTTTACACCGATTGGATGAATGCAGTCGCTTTTATTTTTGAAGCAGTAACAGATAAGAAATCAGCGTTACTGTTAGCAGAACAAACCGTAGCAGAGTTTGAAGGTGCTGTTATGATGAGTAGAATTTATAAAGATGCTAAATTTATTCACAATGCTTATGAACGATTGATGAATCGATTTGCAGCAGTATCATTATCTAAATCAAATAAACAAATATAAACAAGTATTATTAGTATGGAAACAAAACAAAGATTAATTAAAAAAGTAGCGGTCTTAGGTTCTGGTGTCATGGGTTCCGGAATTGCACTACACTTTGCCAATATTGGTGTAGAAGTGTTGTTGCTTGACATCGTTCCTTTTGATTTAACGGAAGCCGAAAAAAACAACCCAAAAGCAAGAAACAGAATTGTAGATACAATGCTACAAAATGCTTTAAAATCTAAACCAGCTCAAGCTTATGCTCCATCTGTTGCTAGTAGAGTTACTACAGGTAATTTTGATGATGACATGCATAAAATTAAAGACTGCGATTGGATTATTGAAGTGGTAGTAGAGAGATTAGACATCAAGCAACAAGTATTTGAAAAAATAGAAAAAAACTATACACCAGGTACTTTGGTAACTTCTAATACTTCTGGTATTCCAATTCATTTACTAGAAGAAGGTAGAAGCGATGTATTTAAAAAGAATTTCTGTGGAACACACTTCTTCAATCCACCTAGATATTTAAGATTGTTTGAAGTAATTCCTACTCCAAATACAGATAAAAGTGTGGTTGATTTCTTAATGGCTTATGGCGATAAATTCTTAGGAAAAGAAACTGTATTGTGTAAAGATACACCTGCTTTTATTGCAAATAGAGTTGGGGTTTATACTATGGCTAAAATTTTTCAGTTAACAACCGAGTTAGGTTTAAAAATTGAAGATGTTGATGCTTTAACAGGTCCAGCTATTGGTCGTCCTAAAACAGGTACTTTCAAATTATCTGATTTAGTAGGAAACGATACTGGTACTAAAGTAATGATGGGCATTAAAGAAAATTGTCCAAATGATGAACAAGCTAGTGCTTTTGCAGTTCCTAAATATGTAGATTTCTTACTAGAAAATAAATTTTTTGGTAATAAATCTAAAAAAGGGTATTACGAAAAATCTACTGATGAAAATGGTAAATTTCAATTATTAGCACTTCGTTTAGATTCTTTACAATACGAACCAGTTACTAAACCTAATTTTGCTTCTTTAAACAATGCTAAAAAAGCAGAAAGTCTAAAAGATAAAATCAATGCTTTTATTAAAGGTGATGATAAAGGTGCTGAATTAGTGAAAAAATCATTGGCAGGTTTATTTGCTTATGTTTCCAATAGAATTCCAGAAATTTCTGACAACTTATATTCTATTGATGATGCTTTAAGAGCTGGTTTTGCTTGGGATATAGGTCCTTTTCAATATTGGGACATCGTAGGTATTGAAAAAGGTATGGAGTTAGCAGAAGCAGATGGATTAACAATTGCTCAATGGGTAAAAGATTTTGTCGCTGCAGGAAATACATCTTTTTACAAATTAGAAAATGGCGTAAATAAATACTACGACCAAAATTCAAAATCTTATCAAGCTATTCCTGGTGCTGGAAGCTTTATCATATTAGATAATTTAAGAGGCAATACACCAGTTTGGAAAAACTCTGGTGGTACTTTACACGATATTGGCGATGGTGTGGTTTGTTTAGAATTTACTTCTAAAATGAATTCATTAGGTGGCGATGTTTTAGCGGCTATCAATAAATCAATCGACATAGCAGAAAAAGATTATAAAGGATTAGTTATTGGTAACGATGCGACAAACTTTTCTGTGGGTGCTAACTTAATGATGATTGCTATGATGGCTATGGAACAAGAGTTCGATGAACTAGATATGGCTGTTCGTCAGTTCCAAGCTACTACAATGCGTTGTAGATATTCTGGTATTCCAGTAGTTGCTGCACCTCATGGCATGACATTAGGTGGTGGTTGCGAAGTAACTATGCATAGCGATGTTGCTGTTGCTGCTGCCGAAACTTATATTGGTTTAGTAGAAGTTGGTGTTGGTTTATTACCTGGTGGTGGTGGAACAAAAGAATTTGCTTTAAGAGCTTCTGATAGTTTTACAGCTGGTGATGTTCAAATTCCTACGCTACAAGAAAAATTCTTACAAATTGCTATGGCTAAAGTAGCTACATCTGCTACAGAAGCAATGGATATGGGAATTTTAAGAAAAGGAACAGATAGAATGGTCGTGAATATTAAAAGAGTAATTGCAGAAGCTAAAGCAGAAGTCTTAAGCATGTACGAAGAAGGTTATACTCAGCCAGCACATAGAAATGATATTACTGTTTTAGGAAAAACTGGATTAGGTTCATTGTATGTTGGTGTAGAATCATTTGTAGCTGGAAAATATATTTCAGAACACGATGCAAAAATTGCTAAGAAAATTGCCTTTGTATTATGTGGTGGCGATTTATCTGCTGAAAGCAAAGTATCTGAACAATATTTATTGGATTTAGAAAGAGAAGCATTTTTATCATTATGTGGTGAAAAGAAAACACTAGAAAGAATCCAACACATGTTACAAACAGGAAAACCACTAAGAAATTAATTTTTAAGATAGATAGAATCAAGATATTAGATTATTAGACAATGCACAATTTTAAAAAGTTAGATATTTGGATAAAAAGTATGGAGTTAACTAAAACCATATATTCATTTACTAATGAGTTTCCAAAAAATGAAACTTATGGAATTATTTCTCAAATGAGAAGAAGTGCATTATCTATTCCATCTAATATTGCAGAAGGAACTGGAAGAAATTCAGATAAAGAACTTAATAAGTTTTTAAACATAGCTTTAGGTTCTTCTTTTGAGTTAGAAACACAGATTATATTATCATATGAATTAGATATGATAAATAATCAGCAATTTAAAAATCTTGATTCTAAAATATCTGAATTACAAAAAATGATAATTGGTTTTAAAAATAAAATAAAAGAATAATATCAATAGAACAAAGCTAAAAGTCTTGGTTCTATAATCTAAAAATCTAAAATCTAAATAAAAAATGAAAGAAGCATATATAGTAGCAGGATACAGATCAGCAATTGGAAAAGCCAAAAAAGGTGGCTTTCGCTTTTATCGTCCTGATGATTTAGCTGCAGATGTAGTAAAACATCTTGTAGCCTCAATTCCAAATTTCGATGCATCTCGTGTAGATGACTTAATTTGTGGAAATGCCATACCTGAAGCTGAACAAGGTATGCAAATTGGTAGAATGATTGTACTTCGTGCAGGACTACCTAAAAATGTTGGTGGTGTTACCGTCAATCGTTACTGTGCATCTGGTTTAGAAACCATTGCTATGGCAACAGCAAAAATTAGAGCTGGAATGGCTCAATGTATTATTGCTGGTGGTGTAGAATCAATGTCGTTATTACCAATGACAGGCTGGAGAACCGTATTGAATTATGAAATTGCCAATGCAAATCCAGATTATTACTCTTCAATGGGATTAACAGCAGAAGCAGTTGCACAGAAATACAATATTTCTCGTTTAGCTCAAGATGAATTTTCTTATAATTCTCATCAAAAAGCAATGAAAGCAATTGCTGAAGGTAAATTTAAAGATGAAATTGTGCCAGTTACAGTAGAAGAAATTTTTGTTGATGCCAATAACAAAAGAAAGAAAAAATCATACACAGTAGAAACAGATGAAGGACCAAGAGCAGATACTTCTGTAGAAGGTCTAGGAAAATTGCGACCAGTTTTTGCTAATGGTGGTTCTGTAACAGCAGGTAATTCATCACAAACTTCTGATGGTGCAGCTTTTGTTATGGTAATGTCTGAAGATATGGTGAAAGAGTTGAATCTTCAACCAATAGCAAGATTAGTAACGAGTGCTGTTGTTGGTTGCGAACCAAGCATTATGGGAATTGGACCAGTAGTGGCTATTCCACAAGCATTAAAGCAAGCCAATTTGAAATTAGATGATATTCAGCAAATTGAATTAAACGAAGCATTTGCAGCACAATCGTTAGCAGTAATTCAAGAAGCAGGATTAAATCCAAACATCATCAACTTAAATGGTGGTGCTATTGCATTAGGACATCCACTAGGTTGTTCTGGTGCTAAATTGTCTATTCAATTATTAAACGAAATGAAAAGACAAAACCAAAAATACGGAATGGTATCAGCTTGTATTGGTGGAGGACAAGGTATTGCTGGTATTTTTGAAAGATTTTAAAATAATAAACAAATATTTAAATTAATAAAATGAGTGAAAATGTTTTAAAAGGTGGCGAGTTTATCATCAAAACTTCTACACCAGAGATGGTATTTACACCAGAAGATTACACAGAAGAGCAATTAATGGTGCGTCAAATGGCGAGCGATTTTGTTGAAAAAGAAGTTTTTCCGAAATGGAAAGAAATTGAAAAACAAGAAGAAGGCTTATCTAAAAATTTGCTAGAAAAAGCTGGTGAATTAGGTTTATTAAGTACTGCAATTCCAGAAGCTTACGGTGGTATGGAACAAGATGTAATTACTGGTTGTATTATTGCTGAAGAATATGGAAGAACAGGTTCTTTTGCTACTACGACTATTGCACACATTGGTATTGGTACTTTGCCTACGCTTTACTTTGGTACGGAAGAACAAAAACAAAAATACTTACCAAAATTGGGTTCTGGAGAGTGGGCTGCCTCTTATTGTCTAACTGAACCAAGTGCTGGTTCTGATGCATTAGGTGCTAAAACAACGGCTACACTTAGTGAAGATGGCAAAGAGTGGATTTTAAATGGTAGTAAAATGTGGATTACCAATGCTGGTTTTGCAGATTTATTTACTGTTTTTGCTAAAATTGATGGCAAAGAGTTTACTGGATTCTTAGTAGAAAAAGGTACTCCTGGCTTAAGTTTAGGTGCTGAAGAAGATAAAATGGGTATCAAAGGTTCTTCTACTAGACAGGTATTTTTTGAGAATTGTAGAATTCCTGTAGAAAATATGTTGGGCGAAAGAGGCAAAGGTCATAAAATTGCTTTCAACATTTTAAATATTGGTAGATATAAATTAGGTGCTACTGCTTTAGGTGGTGCTAGACAAGCATTTAGTTTGGCTGTACAATATGCTCTAGAAAGACAACAATTTGGTACTGCTATTGCTAATTTCGGAGCTATACAACATAAAATTGCAGAAATGGCAATTCAAATATTTGCTTTAGAAGTATCTACTTATAGATGTGCTAAAGACATCGAAATTACTGAAGACATTCTTAAAAAAGCAGGTAAAACATTTGATGAATCTTTATTGGGTGCTGCTGAAGAATTTGCTATAGAATGTGCTATTGTTAAAGTATTTGGTTCTGAAGTGTTAGACTATATTGTTGATGAGAATGTACAAATTCATGGAGGAATGGGATATTCTGAAGAAACTGCTGCTCCAAGAGCTTATAGAGATTCTAGAATTGCCAGAATTTATGAAGGTACGAATGAAATCAATCGTTTGTTATCTATAGATATGTTATTTAAAAAAGCATTCTCTGGAAAATTAGATTTAATGACACCAGGAATGGCTTTACAAAAAGAATTAATGTCAGTTCCAAACTTTGATGATGATACCGATAGCGAATTTGGTGCAGAAGTAAAAGCATTAGAAAATGCTAAGAAAGCATTCTTATTAGTTGGTGGTGGTGCAGCTCAAAAATTAATGCAAAAATTAAAAGACGAGCAAGAAATCATTATGAATGCAGCTGATATGTTGATTGAAGTTTATGTACTAGAATCTTTATTAATGAGAGTTCAAAAAATATTTGAAAAAGGAGAAAAGAAAGATGATATTTATAAAGATATTTTAAAAACATATTTTAGTGATGCAATGCAAAGAATTAATAAAGCAGGACGAGATGCTTTAATGTCATTTGCAGAAGGAGATGAGTTAAGAATTATGTTAATGGGTTTAAAACGATTTACGAAGTACGAAACGGTTAATGTAAAAGAAGCAAGAAGAAGAATTGCTAAAAAGATATTAGACGCAGGAAAATACAATCTGTAATATAAAATATCAATCATTACAACAAAAGTCCTTTACAATTGTAAAGGACTTTTTATTTATGTCAAATAGAAATTGGTATTTTATTGAATAGCAGACACATGCTTTAAGTCAATCAATAAATTGCTCATTTCATTGAGTGGCAACATAGAACCAGCATCTGATAGTGCTTCGCTTGGATTGGGATGTGTTTCTATAAAAACACCATTGGCTCCAGCAATAATTCCACATTTAGCAATCATATCAACGTATTTTGGATTGCCACCACTGCTTCCTAAATTAGCATTAGGTTGTTGAACGCTATGTGTTGCATCTATAATTGGAATACAATCTAAAGCAGTCATTTTTACAATGTTTCTAAAATCGACTACCAAATCATGATAACCAAAAAACGAACCTCTTTCTGTTAACATTACTTGATTATTACCAACACTTTGTACTTTTGCAATTGCTTTTGCCATCATGTCCATATCTGCAAACTGACCTTTTTTAATATTTACTATTTTATTAGTAGCGGCAGCTGCTAGAATTAAATCGGTTTGTCTGCATAAAAAAGCAGGAATTTGAATAATATCTACAAAGTCTGCAACTAAAGCAATATCTTCTATACTATGTACATCTGTTAAAATGCTGCAATTGTATTTTTTTTTGATATTACGAAGAATATCAATAGATTCAGTTATTCCAATTGAAGTAAAACTACTAATATTTGTTCTGTTAGCTTTCTTAAATGATGCTTTAAAAATAAAAGGAATTTCTAATTCATCTGTTATATTCACTAATGTTTCGGCAATGGTATTGGTTATCATTTCTGACTCAATGACACATGGTCCAGCAATTAAAAATAAAGGTGTATTTTTCAGTTGATTATAGTTCATTAGTACTTGTATTTTTTCCAGCGTTGTTTTAAAAATTCTAGTAATGCCATTTCTTTTGGATTTTTTCCTGGTTGGTATAGTGTAGTTCCTACAATTTCATCTGGTAGAAACTCCATATCTACAAAATTGTTTTCGAATTGATGTGCATACTTGTAGTCTTTTCCGTAATTCAAATTTTTCATGAGTTGTGTTGGTGCATTTCTAATGCTTAAAGGCACACTTAAATGTTGTGTTTTCTTTGCTAAATCAATAGCATCATTAATAGCAATATATGAAGCATTACTTTTAACAGAAGTAGCTAAGTAAATGACTGTCTGCGATAAAATAATTCTACACTCAGGATAACCTACTTTTTCTACAGCACTAAAACAAGCTTCTGCTAATAACAAAGCATTAGGATTGGCATTACCAATATCTTCTGATGCAAAGATGAGCATTCTTCTAGCAATAAATTTTGGATCTTCACCACCAACAATCATTCTTGCCAACCAATATATCGCAGCATTTGGGTCGCTACCTCTCATCGATTTTATAAATGCCGAAATAATATCGTAATGTTGCTCACCACTTTTGTCGTATCGTGCAATATTTTGCTGTATAATTTCCTCTACTATATCATTGGTAATTAAATCTTTATCTATCGATTGTTCAAGTACTAAATCAAGTATATTTAAGAGTTTTCTTGCATCGCCTCCACTAAAATACAACAAAGCATCGTACTCAGCAATTGTAATATTTTTTGATTTTAATAACTCATCTTGTTGCAATGCATTTTGTACAATATCAATTAAATCAGCTTTATCTAAAGCTTTCAAGGTAAATACCAAACATCTTGATAATAAAGCACTATTGACTTCAAAAGATGGATTTTCTGTAGTAGCACCAATTAAGATAATTAACCCTTTTTCAACAGCTCCTAATAAAGCATCTTGCTGCGATTTATTAAATCGATGAATTTCATCAATAAATAAAACAATAGTACCATTTTGTTGTGCTTTGTCTATAATTTGTCTTAAATCTTTCACGCCGGCAGCAATAGCACTTAACTGCTCGTAAGGCAAATTGGCTTGTTGTGCTAGTAAATATGCTAGCGTAGTTTTTCCAACGCCAGGTGGTCCCCAAAAAATCATCGATTGCAAATGTTTATTAGCTACCATATTGAATAATGGCTTACCTTTTGCCAACAAATGGTCTTGTCCTTTTACTTGATTGATGTTGGTTGGTCGTACTCTTTCTGCTAAAGGAATTTGCATGCTTGAAATTAGTGATAATATTTTTTAAATTACACATTAGACATTTATTTTGAAATAATTTCCCGCAGATGTCGCTGATATTCGCAGAAATAATATTAAAGATATTAGGACTCTAAAAAAGTATTTGCAGATAAATTGTTCATTTTATTCTAAGGTAGTTTATAAGTTTGTGGAATAAAAATTCTGTTAAAATTGTAAATTTGCCAACATGTATAAGATTTTAAGGTTTTTTCTGTTTTTAATGGATCCAGAGGAAGCACACTATGCAACTTTAAAAAGCTTAAAAATTTTAGTAAAGATTCCTATTCTTGGTTGGTTGGTCAAGCAATTTTATACAGTAAAGAACAAGAAGCTAGAAAAACAGTTTTTTGGACTTCAATTTAGAAATCCTGTTGGTTTAGCTGCTGGTTTGGATAAAAATGCAGAATACATTGAAGCATTATCTTGCTTAGGTTTTGGTTTTATTGAAGTAGGTACTGTTACGCCTTTGCCACAAGAAGGTAATCCGAAGCCAAGATTATTTAGAGTAAAGCAAGATAGAGCTATTATTAATAGAATGGGTTTTAATAATGCTGGAATGGAAGTGGTACGCAACAACATTTTAGAGTATAGAAACAAACATCCAAAATCTAGTTTAATTATTGGTGTAAATATTGGAAAAAATAAAGTTACACCAAACGAAATTGCAAAAGAAGACTATATCCAATGCTTTAATCATTTGTATGATATGGCAGATTATTTTGTAGTGAATGTGAGTTCGCCTAACACACCAGATTTAAGAGCATTGCAAGAAAAAGAGCCATTGCAAGACATTATCTTTAGTTTGCAAAATCAGAATAAATATAAAGATAAACCAAAACCAATATTGCTGAAAATTGCACCAGATTTAAGTAAAGAACAACTCAACGATATTTTAGAGATTGTAGATAGTACAAACCTATCTGGTATTATTGCTACGAATACTACAATTAGCAGAGATGGTATTACACTTTATGAAGATGAGTTAAATGAAATTGGTAATGGTGGTTTAAGTGGTGAACCTTTAACAGATAGTGCTACATTTGTTATAGAACATCTTAGAAATAAAAACCACGAGATTCCTATTATTGGCGTTGGTGGCATTATGAGTGCTAAAAATGCTAAAGAAAAAATGCAATTTGGTGCAGACTTAGTACAAGTATATACTGGTTTAATTTATGAAGGACCAAGCTTAGTAAAAAAAATAAATAAGCTGTTGAAAAAGTGATTTTATATTTTTATTGTATGATAACCAACAAGACCTATTACTCGGATAATGACATTAGTCGATATAACTTTTTGCCTCGAATTCTATACTTTGTAGGTATAATTTTTGTAAGTAGCTTTTTATTTAAAAATAGTAGCAAAAATAAGAATTATTCGAATGAAGCTATAATCTTGTTTGATGTTATCTTTCTTTTTATTGGAATAGTAATAATTATTTTTTCTAAAATATATAAACAAATACAGATTGACTTAAATAAGAAATTATTTATAATTCATTATCTTACTATATTTAAGGCATAATACTGAAAAATAGTTGGTGTATTGTATCAAGAGTACTATAAATAAAGGTTAAACTAGATATTTTATGAAATGTATTTCATAAAATATTTTCTTTGTTAAAAAATGGCAAAAAAAAGCGATGTTGGAGCTGTAGTAGTTTAGATGTAATATGCTGGGGCAAACAACAAAACAAGCAAAGATTTAAGTGTAAAAACTGTGGCATATTATTCACAAGGAATAGACCAGAACAAAAAATAAAGAACCGATTCATATGGTTCAAGAAATGGATAATAGAAAGACAAACCTACAACACATTATGTAGAGATAGTGGTTATTCAAAAGACACCTTACAAAGAACCTTTTATAAAATTTTAGAGCGTTCGCCCACGGTTAAAATCATAAAAAGAGAACAAGTTAATCTTAGAGTGGACGGTACTTATTTTGCACAGTTCTGTTTAATAGCTTATCAAGATAATCTTGATGGCTATACACAACTTATCCGTTTTTCAGATGGAGAGCATTTTGAAGAGATTAAGGAAGATTTAAGTAATTTAATACACTTAGGCATTAAATTAGAAAGTATTACCTCAGATGGTGCTAAAAGTATATTAAAAGCAATTAAACATACTGACAGTAATATAGTTATACAAAGATGCTTGGTACATATTCAACGAATGTGCTTACTATGGCTTACTAAATACCCTAAACACATAGCAGGACAAGAACTTAGAAAACATATTTTGCTATTACTCAAAATAGAAACACAGAATGATAAAATATGGTGGACAAGAGAGTTAAAGCTATGGTATGAAAGACACAAAGACTATCTTAATGAAAAGACTATTAACTTAGAAACTAGAAGGTATTGGTATACTCATAAACTACTAAGAAGATCCTACTTCTCAATAAAAAGAGCATTGCCTAATATGTTTCACTATTTAGAAAATCCAAAAATACCAAGAACAACAAATGGAATTGAAGGTTATTTTAGCCATCTAAAAAATCATCTTGATTTGCACAGAGGTTTGACTTTAAAAAATAGAATAAATTTCATCAAATGGTATGTGTATTTATCTAATGAAAAATAGAGTTTTTTTAGCCATCAAGTATACCAAAAAATGAAAAAGGTTGATAGTTATCTATCAACCCATTTTTTGTATATACATTAATCCTATTGCTAAAAAGTTGGTCTCCACCAGTGCTTTTATCCTCTTCAGATTAACTGGAGAAAGCTAAACATTATTTTTGTCAAATGCACCAACTATTTTTCAGTACATTACCATATTTAAAGAAAATAATGCTATTTCTATTCCTTTAGAAAATTTAACTTACAGTTTTAATAAAAAGCCATCTAGAAAAAGGTTAAATAATTGGAAGTTAATTATTAGAAATAAAAAGAAAGAAGTACTTAGTCTAGAAACTAGTGATTATGGTTTTTCTCAAGAAACATTAGAATTAATTGTAAAAGAACTTGAAGAAATACAAGAGATTTATTAATTTAATTACACATTTTTTTTTACTCAATCTCTTATTTTAGGAATGTTAAAGAATTTGGCAGTCAGTACTGGTACTACAAATATCAATACCGTTATTATAGAAACTACTAAATCAAACTTTTCTGATTCTATAAACTGAAATAATGGAGAATGTCCATAAAAATGTGCTGGCAGTGCTAGTAATAATTTCAAACCTAATAAGCCAATTACTAAAAATGCAGCAGTTTCTAAGAATGGATATTTTTCCATGAGTTTTACAAATCGTTGTGCTACAAAACGCATTGCCAATATACCAATAAAAACACCAGTACAAATTAAATAGATATTGTCTGTAAAGGCAACTGCTGCAAAAACATTATCTAAAGAAAAAGCTAAGTCCATTATTTCTACAGCTACAATAGTAGCCCAAAATGGACCTAATAAACCAATGGTGTATTTATAAATCTTGCTATTTTCTTTCTTTACATCTTCGTGTTCTTCTTTCGGTGGATTAAGTTTCTTCAAGGAATAATCAATCAATAAATAGACTAAATAGACACCACCTAAAGGTTTTAACCACCAAACTTTTATCAATTGTGCTGCTAAAATTAAACACAAACCTCTAAATACATAAGCACCAAAAATACCATATTTAAGTGCTTTTGCTCTTTGCTCTTTTGGTAAATCCATTACCATAGTTGCTAGTACTGCAGCATTATCTACAGAAAGTAATGATTCTATTAAAACTAGATTGAGTACTATTAATAAAGCTTCTTGCCAAGAATGATCTTGCAATATAAATTCCATATCCCAAAAGTAACAGATTTCATTAAAATTTAGTTCCAAGCAATGCTAATAAATTATTGTAAGATTGTTAGAGTCAAGATTATTAGATAGTAGACTATTTTATTCTGCTTCTTATATTGTTGATAGTTCTCTCTTGACCATATTGGAAGTTAACAAATATTAGGAAGTGTTGGAAGGAAACTTCCGACAGCACGAAAAATATATAATTATAATTTTACACAAAAACAGTATCTATAAATTTAGAGTTTAGCAATCGTGCTACTGCCATATAGTTGAGTTTAAATTGTATTTTATCACCTATATTATATTTCTTTTTTCCATTTTTTTCTTTGTTATTGCCAATGTCCATTACATACATATCAGAAGTAACACCAACAAAATTTAATGCTTTATCTATAGGTGTAATGTTTTCTACATCAACATCTAGCAAACCAAAATCTAAAATAATTTTAGTACTAGTCGCATTAGCATCTTTGTCGTCGAAAGTAGCAGTGCTTCCAATATTTGCGTCACCAATTGTGCCTTCTGGAATAAGTTTTTTTTGTTCTAACTCAATAATATTAGCAGTAAACAAAAAAGTTTCTGTCGATAGTTCTTTAAACGGTTGATTGTTTAAAGGACTGATGCCAAAAAATGCTGCTTCTCCAATTCTAAAATGATTAATAGAAGATGGTACTTTTCCTTCTTCTATCAAAGGAAGTGTAATAGAAGTTCCACCAGAAATATATGGCAACTCTTTCTTAAATCGCGAAGCAATAATATCTCTATAGGAGGAAAGTTGTTGTAGCTTTTCGTAACTCGGTTCTACACCATACATACAACCTAAGTTAGAACCAATGCCTAAAACTTTTATATGAGATAAATTAAATACTACTTCATAAAAATCTAGCACATTAGAAATATTGACACCTTCTCTAAGTTCGCCTAATTCAATCATGATAATTATACTATGAATTTTGTTAGCAGCTTTGGCAGCTTTGTTGAGTGCTTTTATAGTTACTAATGAACTGTTTAATGATATATCTACATATTTAATAATTTCTTTTGCATACTTTTTTGCAGGTGGTTTAATGTAAATCGTTCTCATATCTGGATTTACAGCTCTTAAGTTTTTTAAACTCGTAAGTCTTGAGTCGCCAACTGAACTAATGTTTGCTATAATGTCATCAGTCAGTATATTTTTTAGAAATGCTTTATCGCCAGAAAAAACTTTAGTAATTAAACTCCATTCTATATTGTGTGCTTTAAAATATTGACTTAAATACTTGATGTTGTTTTTTATATTTTCTGTTTGAATGATTAATTCAGCCATAATGTTATTGTTGTTTTTGTAAATATTGAATTGTAGTAAATGTTAGGGCAGATATTAGTATGCCAAAAAAGTTAGCATCAATACCTAGAGGAAGTTTTATAGCTGAAATAATTAAAATAAGCGTAGTACTTCCACCAGCAAGCATTGCACCAATGGCAGCTTTTGCCGATGGTTTTTTGTAGACCAAAGTAGCAATAACTGGTATGAGTAATCCAGAGACCATAAATGCATAAGAGTACAACATTAAATTAAGCACACTCTGCATTACAGTTGCTAGTGCAATGGCTAGTATTCCAATGATAAAAGTAATTATTTGTGCTTGTTTAATAGAAATACTGTTGTTGTCTTTCTTAAAATAACTGATAATATCTGTACTTAAATTTCCAGAAGCAGCCATCAAACAGCTATCTGCCGTTGACATAATTGCCGAGAAATAAGCAGACATCATTAATCCCATTAATCCAACAGGTAAAATATTAGACAATAATAAAGGCAAACCTAATTCTGGATCGATGTGACTATTTGGAGCAAATCCTAATTCAGAAAACAAACCTTGTTCAAAAGCAACTTTAGCAAATAGTCCTAATATTACGCCCATAAATGCCATAATTGGCCATTCAAAAATTCCAGCAATAAACCACGCTTTCTTTGCAGTCTTTTCATCTTTACAAGCATATATTCTTTGATAAAGTGTCATGCCAATAAACCAAATAGGTACTATAGTAATGAACCAATTAAAGAGTTGTATAAAAGAAATATTGCTCAGCGACAACATATTGCTTGGCAACGATTGCGTAATAGCTTGCCAACCACCAATTTTTATATATCCAATTGGAATGCCAATAAATACAAGTCCAACCATTAAAATAATCCATTGAATAGTATCTGTATAAATCACTGCTTTAATACCACCAAAAGCAGTATAAACAAGTGCAATAATTCCCATGATAATTGCAGCCGTTGGAATAGATACACTAGGAAATGTTGCTGATGCTAGTTTTGCACCTGCTAAAATTTGTGAACTCGTAAATCCAATATATCCTATGATAGAAATAATACCAGCCAATAGAGCTACTTTTTTATTGTAGTAGTAGGAGAGTGCTTCTGGAAAAGTAAGTAGTTTTTCTTTTTTAGATAAAGGATATATTTTTGGAATTAATATAACTGCACTTAACCAAGCACCAATTAAACCAGTAAATAACATCCAACTACCAGAAATACCAATAGCAAAACCTAATCCACCTAACCCAATAGAAAAACCACCACCAACATCAGTGGCAACTACAGAAAGTCCTATATGTCCTGCCGACATATTTCTTCCGCCTACAAAATAATCTTCCTTAGTTTTATTTTTATTTAGAAAATACAAGCCAACAGCTAGCATCGACAAAAGATAAGTTATAAAAATAATTAAATCAATAATATTAATACTCATTATTTTATTTTTAATCTCATTTCTAAATACTTATTGGTAAAACCTAATTTTTCATATAAAAATTTTGCTGGATTATCTGGTTCTACATGCAGAGCAATATCGCCTTTGGTATGTTTAAAACATTCTTTTAATAGAATTTTCCCTAAACCTTTACCTCTAGCATCTTTATGAATAGCAATGTATACCAAAATATTTTCAGGTATATATCCATCCATTCCAGTCTGATTAATAACAACTGCACCTTTAATAGTATTGTTTTCTTTAAGCAACATAGTAAATCCACCGAAAGAACTTCTTTCTTTAGTAGCATACTCTATTGCTTTTTTAATATCTTCTTTTGGATCGCCGTATTCATCAAGATGTTCAAACAAAAAGTTGACTACTTTTTTCTTTTCCATCATGGTTGGTCGGTTTACAGCATTGTAAATTTCTGTCTTCAACATTATAAGTATTTTACTACATACTAATAATATTTATGACAATTCCAATTTTTACTAGTATTTATAATGCTTTATTAATGTAAATGCATTTTGTTTTATTATTTAATTTATTGATTGTTATATTATATAATGTATTAAAAAGATATTTTCAGAAATCGTTAACAATGTATGGCTATAGCATTTCTTCTCTAAAAATGTTTATTTTTGCACTTTAATAAAATGAAGCTATGCAATTAAGTGAGCAAGAACTTGTACGAAGAGAAAAATTAGAAAAATTAAGAGCTTTAGGTATTGATCCATATCCAGCTCCATTGTTTCCTGTTGATACAACTACAAAACAAATCAAAGAAAATTTTGAAGAAAACAAAGTGGTTTGTTTGGCAGGAAGAATGATGAGTATTAGAATTATGGGAAAAGCTGCTTTTGCTGAACTACAAGACAGCGAAGGTAAAATCCAAATTTATATTGCTAGAGACGAAATCTGTCCTACAGAAGATAAAACACTTTACAATGAAGTCTATAAAAAACTTATGGACATAGGCGATTTTATTGGCATCAAAGGTTACTTGTTTACTACGAAAGTTGGCGAAAAATCGGTGCATGTTCAAGAGTTAACACTACTAGGAAAATCGTTAAAACCACTTCCTATTGTAAAAACAGATGAGCAAGGTAATGTATATGATGCTTTTACAGATCCAGAGTTGCGTTATAGACAACGCTATGTCGATTTAATCGTCAATCCACAAGTAAAAAACACTTTTGTAAAACGCACTAAAATGATAAGTGCTATCAGAAATTATTTAGACCAACAAGGTGCTTTAGAAGTAGATACACCAGTTTTGCAGAGTATTCCTGGTGGTGCAGCAGCTAAACCATTCATTACTCATCATAATGCTTTAGATATTCCTTTGTATTTAAGAATTGCTAATGAATTATATTTAAAAAGATTAATTGTTGGTGGATTTGAATGGGTGTATGAGTTCAGTCGTAACTTTAGAAATGAAGGCATGGATAGAACACATAATCCAGAGTTTACCGTTTTGGAATTTTATGTTGCCTATAAAGATTATTTCTGGATGATGGAAACTACAGAAAAATTATTAGAGCAAACTTGTTTGGCTGTAAATGGTGCTACTGAAATTACTGTTGGCGAACAGCAAATTAATATGAAAGCGCCTTACGCTAGAATTTCTATTTATGATGCGATAAAAGAACATACTGGAATTGATGTAAGCGAAATGAACGAAGCAGCGTTGAGAACTACTTGTAAACAACTTAAAATTGAAGTAGATGAAAGCATGGGAAAAGGAAAACTCATCGACGAAATTTTTAGCGAAAAATGTGAGCATCATTATATACAACCAACTTTTATTACAGACTATCCAGTAGAAATGTCGCCATTAACAAAAAAACACAGAAGCAAAGCTGGTTTGGTAGAACGATTTGAGTTGATGATTAATGGAAAAGAAATTGCCAATGCTTATTCTGAATTGAATGACCCAATTGACCAAAGAGAGCGATTTGAAGAGCAAGCCAAATTAATGGAAAGAGGCGATGATGAAGCCATGTTTATCGATCAAGATTTTTTAAGAGCATTAGAATATGGAATGCCACCTTGTTCTGGAATTGGTTTTGGTATTGATAGATTAGCGATGTTATTGACCAATAATGCATCCATACAAGAAGTTTTATTTTTTCCGCAAATGCGACCAGAAAAAACAGCTACTACAAATGTAGAACTCAGCGAAGATGCCAAACTGTTACTAAAAATTATAAGCGAAGAAAAGCAATTATTGAATGATATTAAAGCCAAAAGCGAATTAACAAACACTAAATGGGACAAAGCCATCAAACAATTAAGTACTAATAATATAGTAAAAATTGCTAAAGAAGATGATGGCGTTTTTGTAGTTTTGGTGTAGATTTAATAATTTAATTATATGTTTTATGAATGGGAAAATTGAATTTACAAAGTTTGAAGTAAATGAAATTAGACAATTGATTTCCCAAAAACTAGTTGCTACAAAAGATGAACAAAAAAAGATAAGAAACAAAATTAGAAATCTTGGTTTTTATTTTTCAGATTTTTCAAATAAGAAAGGATATACTGTCGAAGATTTAGACAACTTAATAAAAGACGGAATAATCAAAATAACTAATGGAAATCAATTTGAAAATAAATTAATAAAAAACAAAGAAGAAGAAAATATAAAAAAAATAAGATTAGGTAATTGGGTTGAGAATAGTAGTATTGAAAAAGATTTAATTTCAAATAATTATTTTTCATCTATTAAAAATATGAATAAAAATATTTTAAACTCGGTAGGGCTTTATTGTATTAGATTAAAAAAAGAATCAAAACTTCCGAATAGATATCAAAGTATTTTAGATCAAAGAAAACATAAATTTATTTATATTGGAAAGGCAGAAGGGCAAACATTAGGAAAGCGTCTAAAGCAAGAATTAGAACAGAGAGGTCATGGTACATTTTTTAGAAGTATTGGCTGTGTACTAGGTTATTTGCCTATCAAACATCACCTAAAAGGAAAATCTAATCAGAAAAATTTTAAATTTTCACAAGAAGATAAATCTAAAATTATTAAATGGCTAGAAGATAATATTGAAATAAATATTGTAGAATATAAAGGAGATTTTAATATTGAGCGTGAATTAATTAGAATCTATTGTCCACTTTTAAACGACACATACAATCCAATGAAACTTCAAGAACTAAAAGAAGATAAAGATAAATGTAGAAATATAGCAAGAAATTAAAATGAAGAACAAAACTATACTTTTTTTTATACTAGCGATATTAAGTACATGTACTTTTGCTTTTGATGACGATTTTTATATCTCACTAAAAAAAGAAACTGTCAATTTAAAAAATAACAATTATAAAGTTGTTGATATTATAGATGCAAGAACGAATAAAAAGAATATTGGTTTTATACAATCGCTAAAAGTTAATGCAGATTTTCTTAAACCATTCGACCAAGAAATTAAAACATTCTTAGAAAGTAATTTAACAAATAAAGGTGTTTATATTATATTGTATGTTAATGAATTTAAAATATACGAAAGTAAAAATTCAAATAACGAAGCCACGGCCAATTGTAATTTAGATATAGATTTTTATATAACAGATGGTTTTGATATCTATAAGATATTACATTCCAACAAAACAAATAGTACCACAGGTAAAAAGCCAAGTAAACTATTTGAAACTACTATTGCTACTACTTTTCAACAATGTTTCGATGAATTTTCTGCTATCGATGTAGCTAATATTAAACAGTTTCCAAAATATGATAATATAGCAGCTATTGCACAATCGAAAGATACTATACAATACAATTTTGCCATTTTTAATGAAACTATAAAAGATGGAATTTATACTTCATACGAAGCATTAAAGAATAATCAACCTACAATTACTACAGGATATACATTAGAATCGTTGCCAAGAACGCATCAATTATGGAACGATACCTACGATTTCAATTTAAAATTTGAAGATAAAGAGAGTAAGGTCAAACTAAAAAATATTTGTGCTATTGCAATAAATAATAAAGTATTTGTTTTATATCAAAATGAATTTTTTGAATTACATATAGATAACAATAAATTGTATTTCTATGCTTACGATAATGTAAATGCTAGTGGAGCTATTATAGGTTCCGCTATTGGTGGATTTTTTGTTGGAGCTATAGCATCAGAGATTCAGCTAAAAAAAGCAAAAGACAAAAAAGTGAAATACTTTGTCAATCCAACCAACGGAAAAATTACAGATACATTTGTTGTAGAAGAAATAAAATAGAAAATATGCACCATTTATTTTCATACGGAACACTACAGTTAAAAAAAGTACAATTAGAAAACTATGGTAGAATTTTAA
Organism: Chitinophagales bacterium; assembly: GCA_020636535.1. Lineage (NCBI taxonomy): Bacteria > Pseudomonadati > Bacteroidota > Chitinophagia > Chitinophagales > Chitinophagales bacterium. The sequence goes on along the minus strand of JACJXT010000011.1, from coordinate 1,666,162 downwards.
ATGGCAAAAAAGATGTACTTTATGGTTATCGTATAGAAGATTTATTGATAACTGATGAGATTGTACTTAAGAAAAGCGAAAAAAATATTCATCCAGTAGCTGTAAAAACAAATCATCCAAATGATTTTATAGAAGGTATTATTTTTGAAATTACGGAAACAGAATTAGCAGCAACAGATCAATATGAAGTTTCCGACTACAAAAGAGTTTTAGAAACATTTGCTTCTGGCAACCAAGCTTGGATTTATGTCGCTAGAAATAATATAAGTTAATCTATTACCATCTATAATGTCCAATAATTGTCCAACTAAATAATACATTCTGAATTTTTGTTCCAGCACCAATATTATGTGCTACTAAAGGTGTACCATCATTTGCATTAGTATTAACAACAACTCCAATATGGTGTAAACCTGTTTCCATTTTCCAAGCTACAATATCACCAGGCAAATAAGTTGATTGATTCATAAAATCCTTTATTAATTTACCTTGTCGTTCTAAATAGCAATTAATATTAGGCACTCTTCTATGGTCAATATTTTTATCAGGTTTGGTTAAATTCCACAAATTAGGATATGCTTTAAAATCTTTTTTCATGTCTTCATGAATGCGTTGTTGTAAATCAACATCAATACTTCGCAAAGCTCGTACTACAACATCAGCACAAACACCAGTACTAATGTCAATATCTCCATTTGGATAATCTAATGCAACATAAGCAGGATCATAATATTTGGTATGATGTGCTTGATAATCTAAGTTCTTCATTATTTTCTGTTGATTGGCATTTAAATTTTGAAGCGAACTTTCTTTGGTAAGTCGAGCTACTGCGTGAATATAATTTCCAAAAACGAATTGTTTTACTATAAAAAATCCAGCAATAAAAAATATAAATACCAATAAAATATATCTTAAAAACTTCATTTCTTAAAGATATCATACTTTCATAATATTATTTGTCAATTATTGTGAAATTGCTACATTAAAAGTCTAATATCTTGTATCTAACAATCTAAAATCTACCTCATTTATCAAACCAAACCTTAGTTTTATCTTCAATATCGTAATTGTACGATATTGTAATTTCTGTATGTGCAGGAATATCTTCGTTGGCAATAATTTTAATTATTTGTTCTTCAAAATAACATTCATAAATAGCATTGGGTTCATAAGCATGATTATATAAAGAGCCGAAACCAAGAGCAATAGCAGTAGCTTTCTGATCATCATTCCAATTAAAATAGTAATTATACAAGTAAGTTTTATCTATATGTACTCTATCTTCATTCGGACAAACTATCACAGGACAAACTTCTATCTCCATTCCTTTGGCTATTGCTTCATCACAAAAAACAGCTCGGCCTTTCTCTTTAATTTCTTTTATATATAGATGCATACACAAAGCTAACTATTATCATTCAAAATTAATATCAACATAATCCTACGATAATACGATTTTTAGCTTTTTAAATACTTGTTGCTACCTTTGCACAAAAAATATCTTATGTATAAGCATTTATTATTATATGCTGTGGCTTTTATAAGCATTAAAAGTTCATTTAGTCAAGGTTGTAGCGATGCAGGTATCTGTACTACTGGTAGTAATACACACTACAACAAACCAAGCAACGACTCAACTTCAACTGAAAAAGAAAGAGGTTTTAAATATGTCAATATCGGTTTAACACAAGCTTTAGGCGAAGAAAAAACTTATATTTTTACACCTTTTGTAGAAGTTGGCATTCAAACTACACCACATAGTGTTTTAAGTGTTAAAGCTACAGCTAATGTTGCAAGAAATAGTGCCGTTTCTAAAATAGGTATGGGCGATGTTTATATTGTACACAGTACTAACTTCATCAACAAAACAGATAAACACGAGTTTTTCTTAAACTTAGGTGGAAAATTTGCTACAAACAGAGGTGCATTTAAAGACTTTCATCAAGATTTACCAATGTACTTTCAAAGTTCTTTAGGTACTTTCGATTTTTTAGTTGGATTTAATTATCAATTTCACTGTAAATTAGGTACGCTTAGTGCAGCAGTTGGTTATCAACAACCATTAATTAATATCAATAGAAACTCTAGTTTCTCTCATCCAACTATTGCAGATTATAACGCTTATAGCTTTAATAGAAAAGGCGATTTTACTGCTCGTTTAGATAAAGTATTCCAAATTAAAAAGTTTGAGTTTGGTGCTGGTGCATTGTATATTTATCACATTCAAAATGATGAAATAGAATTTGATAATGGAGATATCTTTGCATTAAATGGTTCTAAAGGGCATACTTTAAATATCACAGGTTTGTTTAAATACAATATTAACGACATGGTTCAAATTGGTGTAACAGGTGGTGCTCCAGTAATTACTCGTGATGTTAGACCAGACGGATTAACTAGAAAATTTGTAATTACACCAATAGTTAATTTTAATTTCTAAGCAATAGAGCTTCTAAATAATTTCTAAAATATAGGTTTGTAATTTAAAACTCGTGTAAAATAAATTTGATAACTTTGTTTTATGAATTTTAAAAGAATAACCTTGTATGTTGATACTTCTGTAATTGGAGGTTATTTTGATATAGAGTTTGCTAAAGAGACACAAGCATTATTTGACAATTTGGCTAACTCAAGGTATGATATAATGTATTCTTCTGTAACAGAAGATGAATTATTAAATGCTCCAAAACAAGTTCGGGATTTATTAGAAACAATACCAAATAATTTAAAAAGAAGAGTAGAACTCACAGAAGAAGTTGTAAAACTTGCTGATACTTATATTACAGAAAATGTTGTAGGGAAAACAAGTAGAGAAGACTGTTTTCATATTGCTTTAGCAACTATCAATAAAGCAGATGTATTAGTAAGTTGGAATTTTAAACATATTGTAAATATTCTTAGAATAAGAGGATATAATGCAGTGAACTTAAAATTAGGATATGCACAAATTGATATTCGTTCACCAAAAGATATTGTAAATTATGAAGAATAAGAAAGGTAAAGTAATTAAAGACTTTAAAGCAGTTGAGTTTATGCGAGAGGTTCGCGATAAAATTTCTATAGATATAAAGGATATGGATTTTGAGCAAATTAAAAAATATTTTGAAAAGAGAAAACTTGAAATATCAAAGTAAAAAAATTAATCCAATAGTCAAATCTTTAAGTGGAGCATTTAAAATGCCAAAGTGTTTTAATTATAAGCAAGAACTTAACATTCGTTTAGAAGAAAAGTACATAGAATAACAATTAAAAATCAAACAAAAAATGCAGTACAGTAATTTAGGAAATACCAATATAAAAGTTAGTAAAATTTGTTTAGGTACAATGACTTGGGGAGAGCAGAACACCGAACAAGAAGCTCACGAGCAATTAGAGTATGCTACCAACAACCAAATCAACTTTATAGATACTGCTGAATTGTATGCTGTGCCTGCAAAAGCCGAAACTCAAGGAAGAACAGAAACATATATTGGTACTTGGCTCAATAAAAGAAAGAAAAGAGATGATTTAATCATTGCATCAAAAGTAGCTGGACCTGGTGCTTTTGTACAGCACATCAGAAAAAATCCTTCGTTTACCAAAGCACATATTACTGAAGCATTACACAATAGTTTAAAAAGATTACAAACCGATTATATTGATTTATATCAACTGCATTGGCCAGAGCGACCTACCAATTATTTTGGAAGTTTAGGTTATAGACACAAATCTGATGATGCTATAACTAATTTTCAAGAAACATTAGAAACACTACAAGGTTTTATTCAAGAAGGAAAAATAAGATACATTGGTTTGTCTAATGAAACACCTTGGGGAATGATGCAGTATTTAAACTATGCAGAAAAGTACAATCTTCCAAAAATAGTAAGTATTCAAAATCCATATAATTTAATCAACAGAACTTTTGAAATTGGCTTATCTGAAATGGCTATTCGAGAAAGCGTAGGTTTATTAGCTTATTCTCCATTAGCAGGCGGATTATTAACAAACAAATATTTAGGAGGAAACAAACCAAATGGAACTAGATATACGCTGTTTCCAAATTACTTTACTAGATATTCACATCCAAATACAATGAAAGCGGTAGAAAAATACGGAACTTTAGCAAAAGAAATCAATCTTTCTTTAGCACAAATGGCTTTAGCATTTATCAATACCAGAGATTTTTTAACAGCAAATATTATTGGAGCAACTTCTGTAGAACAGCTAAAAGAAAACATTAACACTATAAATATTCAATTATCTGATGATGCTTATAAAGCAATAGAACAAATACATTTAGAATTTCCTAATCCAGCACCTTAATTTTTTATAGCAATTTATTTTTTTTTAGATAAAACCTAAGCTATCTTTATCTCATCTTACTTATGATGAATAATATAAAAAAAATTATATCATTACTCATACTATTATTAGTATTCAGTCAAACTGTTTTAGCTACACACAACAGAGCTGGTGAAATTGTATATAAACATGTTACTGGCTTTACTTACGAGTTTACGATAAACACTTATACTAAAATAAGTGGAATTAGTAGCGATGCGGATAGAGATAAATTATATATAATATGGGGAGATGGTACATTCGACTCATTGCCAAGGTTAACTGAAACATTAATTGCTCCAGATATAAAACATAATATTTATAGAGGTTTACATACCTATTCAGGACCAGCTACCTATGTAGTTGGAGTAAGCGATCCAAATAGAGTAGAAAACATTATTAATATGTCTAACTCTGTCAATACTTTATTTTATCTAGAAGATTCAGTAAAAATATTGGACCCAAATATAATTGGCTATAACAACTCACCAATTTTATACAATCCACCAATCGATTATGCCAATGTCAACCAAGTATTTATTCATAATCCAAATGCTTTTGATGCTGATGGTGATAGCTTGGTATTTAGATTAATTCCGCCACTACAATCTCGTGGAAATCCGGTTGGTAATTATCGATATCCAAATCAAATTTCACCAGGACCAGATAATAATTTTACTATTGATAGTAGGAACGGTGAAATAAGATGGGATGTTCCTAAGCAACAAGGCATCTATAATATTGCATTTATTGTTGAAGAGTACAGAAATGGTATTTTATTCGGAACTGTTATTAGAGATATGCAGATTTTTGTAGAAGCAACTAATAATAAACCACCAGTACTAACCATACCTGATGATATTTGTATTGTTGCTGGCGATACTGTAGAGTTTAATGTCTCTGCTACTGATCCAGATATTGGACAATTGGTTACTTTAATAGCCAATGGTTCTTCTTTTAGCGTAGCAAGTTCTCCTTCTGTATTTACAGTTGGTAGTGCAGGAAATCCAATTAGTGGTCATTTTTATTGGGCTACAAATTGTACTCACATCAACAAAAATGAATATCAAGTACTATTTAAAGCAGAAGATAACTTTAATTCGCCACCATTAGTCGACATAAAAACTTTATTCATTAAAGTATTACCACCAGCACCACAATTACAAAGTGTCTTTAATCCATCAAATGGCACTGTACAATTAACTTGGGATAGTTTATATACTTGTGCTGATAATAGTAAGTTTTTAAAATTCACTGTTTGGAGAAAAACAGGTTGTGGTACTATAATTGATTCTTGTTCTACAGATTTAGCAAGTTTAGGATATACGCAAATTGCTACTACTAATAACTACTATTATAACGATAATGGTTTAATTCCTGGCAACGATTACAGTTATATTGTAAGAGCAGAATTTGGTGATGTGTCTAATGCTGGTGTTACGATTAATGCATTTTCTAGTTTACCATCAGAAGAAGAGTGTATCAACTATCCAATTAGTTTTCCAATTCTATACAATGTAGATGTGCGTAGTACAGATGCTACAAATGGAATTATTTATGTTGAGTGGTCTAGACCTTTTGCAGAAGAATTAGATACTATCATCAATTCTGGTCCATATATTATTAACTTGTATAGAGCAGAAGGTATAAACGGTACAAATTATACCTTAATAAAATCAGATACTTTTAATACTTATTCTGATATTAATGATACTTCTTTTTTAGATACCAATTTAAATACAACAAATTTAGCTTATACTTACAATGTACAATTAATTGTTAGAGGAGGAGATACGCTTGGTTTTACTAATCCTGCATCTAGTGTATATCTTACTACTACTCCAAATTTTAAATCTGCCGATTTAAGCTGGAGTTATCAAGTACCTTGGCAAAATGATACTTTTGTAGTATATAGAAAAGATCCAAGTACGCTTACTTATGTTATTATAGATACAATTACTACAACTTCATTTAAAGATACTGGTTTAATTAATGACTCTTTGTACTGCTACAAAATTGAAGCCATTGGAAAATACAATCAAGCTGGATTAAAAGAACCACTTATTAATTTCTCGCAAGAAGCTTGTGTTATTCCTATTGATACCATTACACCTTGTAGTCCAACACTTGTTGTTACTAATTATTGCAATGATGATAATCTAACTAAAAACGAGTATATTAATTATTTAGTTTGGAATTATAATACAGATTGCGATACTAGTGTTATTGTACAAACTAAAATTTACTACAAAGCACCAAATACTAGCAGTTTTGTTTTGTTAGATTCATTTGGTAAGATTGATATCTTAGCATATACACATATTTTAGATTTATCTGTAGCAGGTTGCTATTACATACAAACTATTGGAAAAAGTGGTAAAACAAATGTTTCTAATACTGTTTGTGTAGATGACTGTCCAGTTTATAATTTACCAAATGCATTCACTCCAAATAATGATGGAAGCAACGACTTATTTACGCCAATTTTACCTTATGGTGGTGTTGCAAAAATAGATTTTAAAGTATTTAATCGTTGGGGAAATTTAGTTTTTGAAACCAATGATCCAAATATTAATTGGGATGGAACAGATAGCAAAAATGGTAGTGTACTAAATACAGCAGTCTACTATTATGTATGCGATGTATACTATCAAACATCAAACGGATTACAAAAATTGAGTACACCTTTAAGTGGTTACATACATTTATTTAGAGAATAATGTTTACAGGTATTATAGAAACAATAGGCACAGTTGTTGGCATTAAAAAAGATGACAGCAATATTCATTTTACTATAGAAGCAGATTTTACTAATGAACTACAAATAGACCAAAGCGTAGCACATAATGGTGTGTGCCTAACTGTTGTAGCTAAAAAAGGAAATACTTATACGGTTACTGCAATTAAAGAAACACTAGACATTACTAATCTCGGTCAACTACAAATTGGAGATATTGTAAATCTTGAAAGAGCAATGATTAGTGGTGCAAGATTAGATGGACATATGGTACAAGGTCATGTAGATCAAACAGCTAAACTCATTAAAATAAAAGAAAAAGAAGGCAGTCATGAGTTTTTGTTTAAAATAAAAAAGCCAAAGTTTAAATTAGTAAACAAAGGTTCTATTTGTGTCGATGGCACAAGCTTAACAGTAGTAAAAGCAAAGAAAAACACATTTAAAGTAGCCATTATTCCTTACACATATGAATATACTATTTTTCACACTTATCAAGAAAACAGCATAGTAAATATAGAGTTCGATATTATTGGAAAATATGTAGAACGATTAATGCAACATTATCAGTAATATCTCCTATATTTTTTTTAACTTGGCTTTCTATTTTAGTCATATGTTATTCAAACTAAAACCTATATTATTCCAAGTTATACTAATTAGTTGTATAAGTGTTGTTTATAGTCAAAATTATCCAAGTTATTACGATAGCTTGTTAAATACAGATAACTATAAGTATAGAAAAACAATATTTGGTACAGAAGCTATTGCAGATGTAGGATTATTCAAGCCAATAACAGTAAATCTAGGAATGAATTATTTCTGCTACTTTAAAATTATGGCTAAAACAAAAGAAACTGCTAGAAAATCTAAGTATGATATAGTGTATTCTGAAAGAGATTTATACATCAAACCATCGTTTGGATTTATTTATAGAGAAAGATATCACACAGGTTTAATGTTTGTTCCTTCTATTGTATATCGACATACAGCTCCTAGAGGTTTTTACGCAGAACTCAACTTAGATGTAGGTATGTATTATGCAAAATTAAATGCACCAACCTATAAACAAAATGATGATGGATCTTTTGAAAAAATTCACAAAGGTTTTTCTAAATTCTTACTAGGTGGAAAATTTTATGGTGGCTATGATTTTAGTAAAAAAGTAGAAATTCCATTAAATGTTTTTGCAGGATTTGGTGTATTCTATACCTATCCAGAAAATCAAAATTGGGTTAGACACATTACAGCTCAAATTGGCTTGGCATTTATCATTAGAAAAAATTATGAATAATGAAATCTAAACTACTATACATCATTATACCTATATTACTACTTATTTCTTGTAAGAAAGAAAGTAATGGCTCATTAGACAATTATTATTTCTTAAGTATTGATAATGTAGCACTTCCAGTTCGTGTTACAGGAAATCCAAATAGTGATATTGCTATAGTTTTTGTACATGGCGGACCAGGTGGCTCTGCTCAAACAGAAAGGAATTTTTTGTATTGGGAACTCATGGAAAAAAACTATAAGTGTGTATTTTACGACCAAAGAGGTGCAAGTGCTTCACAAGGCAATGCTAAAGATGAAGACTTTACCATAGAAAAATTTGCTGAGGATCTAGATGTGGTAGTCGATTTTACAAAATCAGAGTTGCAAGCTAAATCTGTTTTTGTACACGGAGTTAGTTGGGGAGGAGGTCTTGCTACTTACTATTGCTTAGATACTACACATCAAAATAAAATAAACGGACTTATTGCTGAAGCACCAGCATATGATACTAAAAATGGAATGGCACTATCAGTAAATTTTATATTGAATTTTGCCGATTCCATGATTGCCAATAATACAAATGCTATTTTCTGGGAAAATTTAAAAAACTATTATGCTTTAAATCCAACTATAACTAACGAAAATTTTAGAAAGCATTTAGAGTATATGGGATATACGAATGGTGTAATTTATAATCCACTTACATTAATAGGAAGAAATACTAGTATACCAGATGTAAATTTAGACGAAGCGTATAAAAATGAAATTGCATCTGCTATTAAATTGAAATATAATAACGAACCAATTTTTAAAATGGATTTAACACCTTTTCTATCTCAAATAGATATTCCAGTGTTACTAATTTGGGGAGCAAAAGATGGTTTATTACCTAAAGATAACTTAGCTTCAAAATATGCTATTGCTGTTGGTACACCATATATACACTACAATCCTAACAAATATTTAGAAGCTGCTCATTTACCTCATGCAGAAGATTATTTACAATTTCAGTCTGATGCTATAGATTTTATTGAAACTTATAAATAAATATTGCTAATGACTTATCGTTCGCTACAAGATTGTATTGATGATTTAGCAAAACATAACGACTTACTTGTTATCAAAGACGAAGTTGATCCATACTTAGAAATGGCAGCTATTCATCTTAGAGTGCATGAAGCAAAAGGCAAAGCCATACTTTTTGAAAATATCAAAGATTGTAAATACAAGGCAGTATCTAACCTATTTGGAACTACAGAAAGAAGCGAGTTTATTTTTAGAGATACGCTACCAAAAGTAAAAGCATTAATTCAATTGCAAACCAATCCAATACAAGCATTTAAGCAACCACTTAAAAGTTTAAGATTACTGTTTGCTGCAATGAAAGCACTACCTAAAAAAGTGCATAAACATCAGTTTGAAAAAATTAAAATCGAAGATGTACCACAAATTCAATGTTGGAAAAAAGATGGCGGTGCTTTTATTACATTGCCTATAGTTTATTCTGAAGATGCCGACCAAACTGGAGTTATGCATTCTAATTTAGGTATGTATAGAATACAACTAAGTGGCAATAATTATATATTAAATAAAGAAATAGGATTGCATTATCAACTACACAGAGGCATCGGTATTCATCAAACAAAATGGAATAAAAAAAATGAACCAATGAAAGTATCTATTTTTGTTGGAGGACCACCAGCACATAGCTTTGCTGCTGTAATGCCTTTGCCAGAAACCATTTCTGAGTTAACTTTTGCTGGAGTTTTGGCTGGTAGAAGATTTCGTTACTTATATGATGAAGATGGTTTTATGCTAAGCACCGATTCCGATTTTGTAATTACGGGCGAAGTCTATTCAAATGAAAATAAACCAGAAGGACCTTTTGGCGACCATTTAGGATATTATTCTTTAAAGCACGATTTTCCTGTAATGCGTGTAAAAAATGTATATGCTAAAAAAAATGCTATTTGGAGTTTTACTGTTGTAGGACGACCACCACAAGAAGATACTGCTTTTGGCAATATGATTCATCAAATGACTGGTAGTGCTATTAGCAAAGAAATTCCTGGCGTACACGAAGTACACGCTGTAGATGCAGCTGGAGTACATCCTTTGTTATTGGCAATTGGTAGCGAAAGATATACGCCTTACTACAAAGAAAGTAGACCACAAGAATTGCTGACTATTGCCAATAGAATTTTAGGAACTGGACAGTTGTCATTGGCTAAGTTTTTATTTATTGCAAATAAAAGTGATGATGAAAATTTAACGACTCATAATGAAGAAGCATTCTTTAAACATATATTAGAACGAATTAATTTACAAAGAGATATACATTTTTATACCAATACTACTATTGATACACTAGACTATTCTGGCGATGGATTAAACACAGGAAGTAAAGTTGTAATTGCTGCTTGTGGTAATGCTGTTAGAAATTTAGACAAAATAGTTCCTAGTGATTTTGACTTACCCATTGGATTTAAAAATCCTAGAATGATTAGTGATGGCATTTTAGCAATTGAAACTAATGCATTTGAAAACTACGAAACTGAAATAAAAAGATTAGAATATTTCACTAAAAATAAAATAGCAACACTTAAAAATATTCCATTAATTATTATATGTGATGATAGTCAATATCTTGCTGATAATTTTAATAATTTTTTATGGATAGCGTTTACCAGAAGCAATCCATCTCACGATATGTATGGTGTAAACGAACAGATAGTCAATAAGCATTGGCAATGCGATAATTTAATTATAGATGTAAGAGTAAAACCACATCATGCACCAATTTTAGAAAAAGACGAAGCGATAGAAGCTAAAGTAAATGACTTATTACTTTTTTAATAGCACTCAGTTTAGTGCTTATGCTAAAAATTAAGTAAAGTCAATAAAAAAATAAAATTTTAAAAGAAATACAACTATTTTAGTACAATAATCGTTTTATAATTATGAGAAAATTTGGTTTTTTACTAGTAATGGCAATGCTTGCTATTGTTTCTTGCAAAAAAGAACAAGATGCTATATTGTTTAATTTTGATGTCAGTGGAGTGAATACTACCAATAGAAATCTAACAGTTAATGGAAGAAATACAATATTAGAAACATTTAAAATGTATATTTCTAATATTAAATTAGTAACAACCAATAATGATACAGTTACTATAAGTGATTATATACTGTATGATTTATCTGAAGATAATGACTTAATACATATTAATAATAGTGATGAAACTTATACCAAACTCATCTTTTCTATAGGATTAGATAGTATACAAAACAGTTCACTACCAGAAACATTTCCAGAAGAACATCCTTTAAGTAGCAAACAAGGCATGTATTGGCCAATGCTAAATTATAGATTCTTAGTAGCAGAAGGTACTTATGATACACTAGGCACAGGAACTAGTTACGATGGAGCATTTAGTTTGCATTTAGGTAGAAATATACTTTATCATACTGTAGAATACGACTTTCCAAATCCTACAAAAAACAATCAAATTAATATTGTATTTAATTTTGAGAAAATGTTTCAAAGTAATGCAGGTAATCTCGATTTAAAATATAATTTTTCTAACCATAGCGAACCAGCACAAATGCCACAAGCTATTCTATTAATGGATAACTTTGTTAATGGAATTACAGTGAATCTAGAGTAATGAAAAATAAAATATTATATATATCATTATTTTTATTTATTGTATTGATTGTTGTTCAATGTAAGAAAGAAGAAAACAATACTTATAATCATAATCATGTTACTACACCATATGAGTTTCCAAATATAGAAGGATTTAGTGCCATTCCTCAAAATCCAAATAATATAGTTACTGTAGAAGGAGTTGCATTAGGAAAAAAACTATTTTTTGATACACAACTTTCATTAGATTATACCATTTCATGTGCATCATGTCATCTGCCAGAAAAGTCATTTGCAGAAAATACAAAATTTAGTACTGGCGTAAATGGAGCAATTGGAACTCGTAATGCCATGACTTTAGTTAACTTAGCATGGTATGATGCTTTTTTTTGGGATGGAAAATCATTGTCTTTAGAAAATCAAGCATTAATTCCTGTACCACAACACAACGAAATGAATTTAGAGTGGAAGTTTGCTGTTCAAAGAATTCAAAACGATACCAGCTACAAAAAATTGTTTAATAATGCATTCGGACATTTTACAGTCACCAAAGAAGACATTGCCAATGCGATTGCACAATATGAAAAAACATTAATTTCTTATAATACACCATTTGAAAAATACAATAGAGGAGAACAAGATATTAGTGCATCTGTTTTGCGTGGACATAAAATTTTTACAACAGAAAAAGGAGATTGTTTTCACTGTCATAGCTCAAATGAATTATTTATAAAGTCAGATGAAGCTTTTGCCAATAACGGAATGGACTTTGCCGAAACTACTGATGATTTTGTAGACAAAGGTTTAGGTGCAATTACAGGCAATCCATTAGACAATGGCAAGTTTAAAATTCCTACACTTAGAAACTTAGCATTCACTGCACCTTATATGCATGATGGAAGATTTGCCACATTAGATGAAGTAATAGAAAGTTATAACAAAGGACCAGAGTTATCTCCGAGTTTAGCAAATATTTTAAAAACAGAAGCACAAAGAAGATTACAACAATACGGACATTGGGGATTAGAATTAACTGATGAAGAAAAAACAGACCTTAAAAACTTTTTACTCAGCTTAAGTGATTCTTCTTATATTCAACAATAAAATATTTATATATAATATTATAAATAATTATTGCTAAATACTACTAATATTACCATTTTGTAAATATTGTTTTGTTATCAATAGATAAGGTAATTCTCTAATATCTATAATAACTTTACCATATAACTTAATGATTATGAGCTACACAGAACAGAATAAAATTACAAGAGAAATAAATAAAACTTTATTTAATACATCTGCAGCTAATTATTTTGCACCAATAATAGATGCATTTTTTCCAAACAACTCACTAGGTTGTATTAAAGCAAAAGTAATTAACATTATTCAAGAAAGAGATGATGTTATTTCTATAGAGTTGAAGCCAAACAGAAAATTCAATGCATTTATTCCAGGTCAGTATGTAGAAACTACTATAAAAATTAATGCAGTTAATTACAATAGAATTTTTAGTATATCGTCTTCATTGCAACAACTAAATCAAGACAATATAATAGTACTAACCATACAAAAACAAAAAGATGGTAAAGTCACTTCATGGATTCATCAAAATCTAAAAAAAGGAGATACCATAGAAATTTCTCAAGCTATGGGCGATTTTACTTTACCAGAAACAAATCATGATGTACTATTTATAGCAGGTGGTTCTGGCATTACACCATTTAGAAGTATGTTATACCAAGCACTAGAAAAAGAGATGAATGTTACACTACTATATTATTGTAATACTTTGAATGAACATTTATTTGAAGACGAATTAAATGCATTTAAAAATGATAATATCAATGTGATATTTATAGATTCAAATAACAAAGGGTTTATCAACGAAAATCATATAAAAGAATATTGTAGTGATTTTGCCAACAGAAAAACTTTTATTTGTGGACCAGCACCAATGATTACTGCCGCACAAAATGTATTAGCTCAACTTGGTGTTGACGAAAGCAATATTATAATAGAAAGATTTAGACCAATACAACTTCCTACTCAAGATTTAGCACATATTAAAGGAACAGTTTCAGTACTTAAACTCAATAAAAATAATATCGAAGTCAATTCAGAAAACAATATCTTAGAAACACTAGAACAAAATGGTGTATTTCCTAAGCATGGTTGCCGAATGGGAATTTGTAAAAAATGCCAATGCACTAAAAAAAGTGGTATGGTATACGATAAATTAAATCAAAAATATTCACAAACAAACGAAGAAAAAATTACTATCTGTACTACAATTCCAGTAGGAGAGGTAGAAATAGAATTTTAATAAATAAAAAAATATATTATGACAACAAGTATTCCAACTAAAGAACAATTAAAAGGTTTTGAGCAAGAGTTAGAAACATTGCGTTTAAAAACCTTAGCAGATTTAGGTGAATATGATGAAAAGCATATCAAAAAAATTATTCGCATACAAAGATGGTTAGAAGTTGGCGGAAGAACAGCACTAATGGGCGGATTATTTCCTCCATTTTGGTTGCTAGGAACAGCAATGTTGTCGGTATCTAAAATACTAGACAATATGGAAATTGGTCACAATGTAATGCACGGTCAATACGATTGGATGAACGACCCAAAAATTCATTCTGCTAATTTTGAATGGGACACTGCTTGCGATGGCAACTCTTGGAAACAAACACACAATTTTGAACATCATACTTTTACTAATATATTAGGTAAAGACAGAGACTACGGTTATGGTGTACTACGAATTGATGAAGAACAAGAATTTAGATTTGAAGACTACTTCAATATCATCAAATTTGCACTATTAAGTTCATTTTTTCAATGGGGCGTTGCACTACACGAAATGGAAGCTGATAGAATTGTAAAAGGAGAGGTGGAGTTAAAAGAGAAAAAAGGTTTCTTAAAAGCATTTGCTAAGAAAGGAGCGAGGCAGTTCTTTAAAGACTACTTATTTTTTCCAACATTAGGATTATTTACTGGTGCTACCATTCCAATTTTACTAGGAAATTTAACCGCTAATTTTGTAAGAAATATTTGGGCTTCTGCAGTAATTTTTTGTGGACATTTTCCAGAAGGTTCACATACATTCAATGAAGAAGACTGTCAAAATGAAAGCAAAGGGCAGTGGTATTATAGACAAATTTTAGGTTCTTGTAATTTTGAAGGAGGAACACTAATGCATGTTATGAGCGGACATTTAAGTTGTCAAGTAGAACATCATTTATTTCCAGATATTCCATCATCAAGATATAGAGCAATGGCAGTAGAAGTACAAAAAATATGCAAAAAGTATAACATACCGTACAATACAGCTTCATTTAGTAAACAATATTTTACGGTAATTAAAAAAGTAATCAAACATTCTGTACCAAATAGAGAATTGGCTTTAGCATAATTGATAATTCACTAAAAATTATTACCATGACAACGCTAACAGATATAAGTAACTATTTAACAGAAAGAGCGAATACAAAAGGTGTAATAGATACTATTTTAAAATTTGTATTTCCAGAAGGTGTAGTAGTTGTAGATGGAACAAGTGGACACTATAACATACACCAAAACGATATAGTTAATGAAAACTGTACAATTTTTATAGATACCAAAACATTTGATAAAATTAGAAACAAGCAACTCAATCCAATTATGGCATATACCTTTAGAAAACTAAAAGTAAAAGGCGATATAGATGTTGCACTAAAAGTAATTGGATTTTTGTAAGTAAATAAGAATCTTCTATAACTATATTTTATTAATTTTAGAAATCGCCAAATCGGCACACTTCACACATTATACCATTTATAGATAGTTTTTGGACGAATTTGTATTAGCTAATGGTATTAAATCTCTTTCATAATTCATGCACTTCAAATACGAAGTAAAAGAAAAAAGCAAGAAAATTTATACCTAAAATCTATTATAGAAGAGGTCTATTTTGATTTAGCTTCATAATATTTAAAAGAAATGAAGAAAGCGTATAGTGCATTTGTAAAGAAAATTCTATTTAACATAATATAAATTATAGGACAAAAATATAGAATCTAAAATAAGCTAAATATTTGATTATCTAACAATTAAGATTTACAGTAGTTTTAGTGTAAATATCGTTTGTAAGTTTTAATACATCTTTGTCGTGCAAAATTATGTTCTACAATTGGTTTTGGATAAGTCAGTGAATTTAACTCAGGAATCCATTTATTGATATACTTTAAATTCGCATCAAATTTTTTAGTTTGTGCTGTTGGATTAAAAATTCTAAAATATGGAGCTGCATCAACGCCAGTTCCTGCAATCCATTGCCAATTGCCATTATTCGACGATAATTCATAATCCAACAATTTTTTTGCAAAATATGCTTCACCAAGTCGCCAATCAATTAATAAATGCTTACACAGAAAACTTGCTGTAATCATGCGTACACGATTGTGCATCAATCCAGTTTCGTTTAACTCACGCATTCCAGCATCTACAATTGGATAACCAGTTTGACCATTACACCAAGCTTCAAATTCGTTTTCATTGTTTCGCCAAACAATTTTATCATATTCTGGCTTAAATGATTGATTGACCACATTTGGATAATGGTATAAAATCATCATAAAAAACTCACGCCAAATTAATTCATTTACAAAGGTATTGGCTTTGATTTCTAGTGCATGATTCAATAATTTGCGTATAGAAATGGTGCCAAATCTAAGATGTACGCTTAAATTAGAAGTTCCATTTATTGCAGGAAAATCTCGCTGTTTAACATAATCTATAAGTATGTTATCATTTATTAATGTTGATGAAAAATTTATTTTAAAATACTGAAAGCCAACATTTTGTAATACTAAAGTTGAATTATTACTCAAGGAATTGAACTTGTGTTTAAACTGGCTTATATCATAAATTTTGATGTCTGTTTGAAGTAATGTTGCTTTCCATTTGTTACTATATGGCGTAAATACTTTATAAAGTGAGTTATCTTCTTTCAACACCTCTCCTTTTTCAAAAATGACTTGATTTTTATAGCTATAAAATGCTATATTTTTGCTTTTAAGCAACTCCGTAATTTGTTTATCTCTTTGAATAGCATAAGGTTCATAGTCGTGATTGGTATAAACAGCATCTATTTTTGTATGATTTTGTATGATTTTTTGAAAAACAGTTAAAGGTGTACCATGATACAATTGTATTGCACTGCCATTTTTTTTCAATTCATCATTCATTTTCATCAAAGCATCGTAGATAAAAATGAGTCGCTTGTCTAAAGTATATTGTAGCGATTGATTTCGCAAATCACTCAAAATATTTTCATCAAAAACAAAAATTGGAATCACTGCATCATGATTTTTTAAGCAATGATATAAACCAACATTATCGTCTAATGATAAATCTCTTCTAAACCAAAATACTGCTGTTGACATTGTTAAATCTTATCTTCAAAAGTATGCTTTTATAACAACAAATTCTATAATCTATCTTGTTGACACCATGTCTACCGACAGTTAGAGACAGGCAAGTTCGGAAAACTATTTGTAGATAACCTTATTTAGATAAAATACACTATATAATCAATCTAACGCCACCAAGTTCTTCAATTCTATACGGAAACCTATCTCCTGGCGAACCTATAAACATAAAGTTGCTTGGTATTTTCCATTTTTCTGACAACTCATTGATTAACTCTGGACCAAACTTGCCTTCCATTTCTATAAAATTAATTTTTATTTCAGGATAAGCTCTGTCTAGTACTTCTACATCGGTAAGCAACTTAGGATTGACATGTTCGCCTTCTGGTAATACGGTTACAATTTTAAGTCGTTTGGTTTGTTCATTTTTCTTAATATAATGCATTACCTTATTAAGTGTAGCAACATCATCGCCTTTGGTAAAAAACACAAATTCTTGAGAGCTTACATCTGCAATCATTCTTAATATTTTTTTATTGATATGGTGTGTTCCTGATGAAATCTTATCAAAAACATATTCTACTATATTAAATATTATTTTAAGTATTGTTGTTCTATTCAACATAAACATCACAAACAAAATAGATGGAATAAAATATTTTAAGAACACTGCAAAATATTCTGGATTGAGTTCAATATTTCCAATTACAGCCATTAACACTGCTAAAATTGCTATTACTAAAGACAACCAACCAGATTTTATTGGTCGTGGTAACTTTTGTCGTTTTACTTTTAATAATATATTTCCCATTCCAAATAAAGCCATTACACTTAAAAATGCTATGGTGTAAACTCCAGCTAAAGCAGCTACTTTTCCTTTAGTAATTAATAAAATA
The DNA here is from genome assembly GCA_020636535.1 of Chitinophagales bacterium. Lineage (NCBI taxonomy): Bacteria > Pseudomonadati > Bacteroidota > Chitinophagia > Chitinophagales > Chitinophagales bacterium. Next base: position 1,647,865 of record JACJXT010000011.1, on the reverse strand, counting down.
GAAGTACACAACAAAAAGAAAGCAATGGCAATTCTATAAGAACTACCTCTTTTGTTTTTCTTTAAAAAGTAATTTGGCATTACTCTATCTAGCGTAATCCTTTCAATTAAACCACCAACGCCAACATATGATGTTAAAACAGCACCACTCAATACTAGTAATGCATCAATAGAAATAATAGCAGACAACCAATGTCCGCCAGCAACTTCACCTAAATAAGATAATAGCGACTCTTGGTGTTGATCGATATTACCAACTGGAATAATAGATAATGCTAAAAATGCCATTAATGGATTAAACACAGAAACCACTATCCACATATTTCGTAGTGTTTTAGGAAAAACGCCTTTTTCTTGTTCTTCTACAAAGTTAGCAGAACTCTCAAAGCCAGAAATTCCTAGCATTGCAGCTGCAAAACCAAAATAGAGTGCCGTTAGAATTCCACCTTTTACTGGTAATGCATTATTTTGATAAAAGACATCCATTCCATTCATAAATAAATAAAAAATACATACACCAGATAATAATACTAACGAAGTGAGATGAAAAATAAAAATACCAGTTGCCACTGCTGCCGACTCTCCTATTCCTATAATTGCCAAAAACATAAATAGCGACAACAATACAATAGTTAATAAGATGACATAAGTTAATTCAATCTGAAAAATGCCAAAATTAATTTCTATTATAGTATTTAATTTTGGTACTATATGTGCAAAATAATGTATGGCTTCGCTTGCAGAAATTACAGCTGTTGCCATATACGATAACATAGTTAATGTTGCTGCCAACGATGCTGTTGACTTACTTGTAGTATTCAATAATGCATTGTATGCTCCACCGTTTAATGGCAATGCTCCTACTACTTCTCCATATATTTTTCTAAATAGAAATAATACAAATGCAACCATTAGTAATGAAATCCATGCGTACTGACCTGCATATAATATTGCTAACGCTGAAACATATAAACAAGAAGAACTAATATCGTTTCCGCAAATTGCAGTAGATGATAATTCGTTTAATTTTTTTGTTGAATGATTACTCATATTATTTATATAATTTATTTAAAATTTTCTTCAAAGTAGTTGCTTGAACAATTATAGCAAACAACACGATAATATAGGTAACAAAAACCCATAAATCTTTTTCTGGTAATGATTTGCTAATAGACAATGCCATAGCAATTGACAAACCACCTCTTAATCCGCCCCAAGTCATTAAAAAAGGTGTTTCTTTAGGTAGTTTTGATTTTTTATTAACTAGTAAATAAGGAATACTCACAGAAATATATCTTGCAACTAACATTAAAATTAAGCCGAGTATTGCTATAATCCAGTACGAGCTTTTTATTTCTACTACTAGAACTTCTAAACCAATTAAAACAAAGAGTAATGCATTGAGTAATTCATCTAACATATGCCAAAACTTGTCGATATATTGTTCAGTAGCATCACTCATAGCAACTCCACCTCTTGCTCTATTGCCGATAAACAAACCAGCAACTACCATTGCCAATGGACCAGAAATGTGTAATTGTTGTGCTGCTACATAACCAGTTGTTACTGCTGCCAATGTTATGAACATTTCCGTTTGATAATGATCTATTGATTTTAATAATTTATATACAATATAACCTATTACAATTCCCAAAGCTACTCCTCCACCAGCTTCTAATGCAAATAGTTTTAAAAAACCTATAACACTTGCTTGTTCTACTCCATTGCTTAGAATAGTTGCTATAGAAATAAATATAACTACTCCAATACCATCATTAAATAAAGATTCTCCTATTATATTAGTTTTGATTCTATTTGGCATTTTAGAATCTGCTAATATTCCAAGCACAGCAATTGGATCTGTTGGCGAAATTAAAGAACCAAACAGCAAACACGACCAAATACTAGCATCATAACCAATCCATTGTAGAATATAATATATACCAATACCTACTAAGAAAGTACATACAAATACACCTATGAATGCAAATGCACTTACACTTAGTTTTTCTTTGGCTAAATCGCTGTAATTAGTATGGTATGCTCCAGCAAATAATAGATAACATAAAAATACATCTAATACTAATTCTGAGAACTCAAAACTGTTAACTATATTTTGTGCTGTTGTTAAAAATCCTGGAAAAAAGTGTGTTATTGGAAATACTAGTAATGACATTAATAATGACAAAAGCATTAAACCAATAGTAGTGGGCAACTTAATATATCTATGATTAATATAAGCTAGTATTGCTGTTATTAAAATTAAAAATGATATAAGATGAAATGCTTCCATTATTTATATTTATCTTATAAGTATTAAAATGATTGAATGATTAATTGAACAATGCCTATTAAAAATCCTAAGATTGCACCTATTAATTCTATAAATTTAAATTCTCTAGCAGTAATATCCATTAGCATATTCTCTAGTTTTTCATCAGAGAATGCTTCTACTTTATTTCTAACTAGTGTTCTTATGTCTAGCTTCTCCTCTATTTTATCTAAAGAAGTTCCAATTACTTGTGGTAAGTTATTCTCTATTTCTTTAACTATAGATTTATGTACACTTTGTATTAAACCTTCTGGTACTAAAGTTTTAGCCACTGGATTTTTTTCAACTTTGTCTCTAATTACATTGTCAATTCTCAAAGCAATTTCTTCTTTGATATTGTTTAATGCTTCTGGATCTTGCAGTCTTTCTTTAATATCATTAAAATTAATTAAATCTCGCTGTACTACATTTCCCAATTTATTAGCAATTCTTGGTTTATTTTTTGGGAAAATACCATGAAAAGTTAAAAAAAGTACTTTTTTAGGTTGTCTTGGATGAAATAACATTTTTACTGCTATATAATTGGTTAGCCAACCAATAAAGCCACCAATAAGCGGAACGGCATAAGTTTTCCAAGAAAGCAAATCGATATAAAAACCTGTCATAATTGTTAGTTATTCCAACTACTTGGAGATTCTTGCCACAAATTTAAGCTTTCCAAATCATTTTCAGAAATCAAAGCTTGTTTTTTAGCTACTTCAAGCAATGTAGCATAATTAGTTAATGTTTTAACAACAACACCTTCATTATGAAATAAATCTTTACTTACTTGAAATCCATATTTAAAAATTGCCATCAAACCAATGACTTCAGCACCAGCATGTCTTAAATCTTTAATGGCTTTCATGCTACTACCACCAGTAGAAATAGTATCTTCTATCACTACTACCCTACTTCCGTGTCTTAACTCGCCTTCAATTAGATTAGCCAATCCATGAGATTTTGCAGACGAACGCACATAAACCATAGGTAAATTTAAAGCATCGGCAACCAAAGCGGCATGTGCAATTCCAGCAGTTGCCACACCTGCAATACAATCAACATCAGAAAAATAGGCATTAATTAAATCACACAAGCCATTTTTTACATAAGTTCTAACATCTTGATGTGATAGTATTTTTCTATTATCACAATATATAGGCGATTGCCAACCACTTGCCCAAGTAAATGGTTCATTGGGTTGTAATTTTACTGCCTGAATTTTTAACAGATATTCTGCTAACTGTTGTTTAAATGCTAAGTTTTCCATAAATATTTCTATAATTCATTAAATTTTAAAATTGCATTTTAATACTTTATCTTTACTTTTGTCAAATGTATAAACTTTTTGTCAATAACAAAGAGATTTACCTCACTAGTCATGCAGATAGTGTGGAACGATTGCTAAAAAGCAAAAAAGATGTTATTGTAAAATCCTATAAATCTAAAGAAGCACTGCATCAGTTTATTAAATCAGTTATATATAATGCTAATTTCAATACGACTATAATACTGCATAGTATTCGACTTCAAGTATTATATAAAGATTTTCTGAAATTTTTCAAGAAGATAGAAGCTGCTGGTGGTGTTGTAATTAATCCGAAAGAGGAAGTTTTACTTATTTTTAGAAGAGGAAGCTGGGATTTACCTAAAGGAAAAATTGATGATGGCGAAACAGTGCAAGACGCAGCAATTAGAGAGATTCAAGAAGAAACTGGTGTTGGTAATTTAAAAATTGTAAAGCCAATTATTTTTAAAAAGACACATAATTCTGCTACTTATCATGCTTATTCTATGAATGGTAAGAAAAACATGAAGATTACTTATTGGTTTTTAATGCATACTACAGATACTAAAAAGCTAAAACCACAAACCGATGAAGATATAGAACAAGCTGTTTGGGTACCAAAAGCCAAATTAAAAGACTATTATAGCAATATGTATGCTTCTATAAAAGATGTATTAATGGAACTCTAGGTTTCTTTATTTCTACTTATACTTTTGGTAGGTGTAATTGTTCTTTTAATTCTGCTATGCTCTTGTTATTTGCTTTCTACTAGGTTATGAATTTTTATTTTGTAGTTGTAGCTTTTCAATCAAAAGTTTCTGATTTTCAATTAAATCTTCTTTGGCTTTTTTCTAAATGTATAAAGAATTGTAGTAATATTTTTTTTATTTTTGAAATAGTGTTGCTTAGTATTTTTTACTAGTAATTCTGCTTAAAATTTAAAATATATTTATATATAATAATATTTATTTATATACTTTCAATGGTTGGTTTTTCATCATTTTCACAAAATAGCTACTACTTGGATAGTTAGTAATTTTAAAAAAGAATATTTTGATGAATGTATAAAAGTTGAGCATTATAAAGACTTAATAAAACAAGGAGTTAAAATTAATTTTGAGAATTATTGTAATTGTATTTTAGATAATTTATTCTCTAAACTTAGTGATAAAGAAATATTAGTAGTAACAAACAATTCTGGTTTTTTAGATTTAATTCAGTCTAATCAAGAATATACAGAAATACTATCTAACTGTGCTGAAAATAGTGTGGTTCTATAAAATAAATATAAATATGATGAACAACAAATTAAAATCTTATCGGTTTGGAATGGAAATAGAGATGAACAAACATTAAAAGTAAGATAAATTAACACAAAAAAAGAATAAAATGCATAACTTAGTAAATAGTAAAAAAAAAAAAAATGAGTACACAAACATTAGATAAAAAAATAGTAGAATACTTATCCAAACTAGGCAAAAGAGAAAAGAAAACAATATTAGAAGTAATAAAATCATTCATAGATTTAAAGCAAGAAAGTCAACTAGATTTATACACAGATGAATTTAAAGCAGAATTAGATAATAGATATGAGGCATACAAAAAAGATGGCTTAGTAATAACAGAAGAAGAAGCTAATATTAGAATTGAAAAAATATTATCATAAATAAACTAAATATGTATAAGATAGTTTATAGACCAAGAGCATTAGAAGAATTAGAAGATAGTTTAAGGTTTTATGGAGAAAAGAGTAAAAAGGTAGCAGAAAATTTTAAAGAAGCTATAAAAGAAAAGATAGAATCAATAAAAGAAAGTCCAAAACAAAATCCAAAAAAGTATAAAAACTATTACGAAGCAAAACTAAAGAAATATCCATTTGTAATTATTTATATAGTGGAAGACGAAAGAATATTAATAGTCGCAATATTCCATCAAAAAAGAAACCCAAAGAAGAAATACAAGTAGAAACTATTAGGAACTTAGTGCTTATTAATTTAACATAACAGAATCTTATGTACATAAGCTCGCACTAGCTGACAAAGACATCAAAAAATACAACTTACGCCTTGGTTCCTGTCCACACGAAACAAATTCAGCATCAAATCAAGTAGATTTCAGTCTGTGTCCTTACAGACCGATAGAAAATAATTCTATCCATTTTGTGGATATTTAACCTTGTATTTTCCTTAGTTCTAGTACTTAATTTCGTATTTTTGTGACAAATCATTTTTTGTATGTCAGAAGAATTAGACGGAAGTAAAGAAGAAAAAATCATTCATGTAAATATCGAAGACCAAATGAAAACTGCCTATATAGATTATTCTATGTCGGTTATCGTTTCAAGAGCATTACCAGATGTAAGAGATGGTTTAAAACCTGTGCATCGTAGAGTTTTATATGGTATGCTCGATTTAGGTTTGCAGTCCAATAAACCTTATAAAAAATCAGCTAGAATTGTTGGGGAAGTGTTGGGTAAATACCATCCACATGGCGACAGCTCTGTTTATGATACAATGGTGCGTATGGCTCAATATTGGTCATTAAGATATCCTTTAGTAGATGGACAAGGTAACTTTGGTTCACAAGATGGTGATCCACCAGCTGCTATGCGTTATACTGAAGCAAGATTTAAAAAGATTGCAGAAGATATGTTGGAAGACATCGACAAAAATACAGTCGACTTTCAACTCAACTTCGATGATTCCTTAAAAGAACCAACGGTAATGCCTACAAGAGTTCCACAGCTTTTGGTAAACGGTGCTTCTGGTATTGCCGTAGGTATGGCTACCAATATGTTGCCTCACAATCTTACAGAAGTAATTGATGGTATTATTCACTACATTGACAATAGAGAAGTTACTATTGATGAGTTAATGCAATTTATAAAAGCACCAGATTTTCCTACTGGTGGAATTATTTATGGTTATGAAGGTGTAAAAGAAGCATTTCACACTGGTAGAGGAAAAATTAGAGTAAGAGGTAAAGCGACCATCGAAGAAAATGACAACGGAAGATCGCAAATTATTATTACCGAAGTGCCTTATCAAGTGCAACCAAATGCAATTATTACTAGAGCATCTGATTTGGTGAACGATAAAAAAATCGAAGGCATTTCTGAAATTAGAGATGAATCGGATAAAGATGGTTTGCGTATAGTGTTTGATTTAAAACGAGATGCTATACCTAATGTAGTACTCAATAATTTATACAAATACACACCACTACAAACCAGTTTTGGTGTTAATAACATTGCATTAGTTAAAGGTCGTCCTGTACAATTGAATCTAAAAGACTTAATTAGACATTTTGTCGATTTTAGACATGAAGTAGTGGTAAGAAGAACGCAATACGAGTTAGAACAAGCAGAAAAAAGAGCACACATCTTAGAAGGTTATATTATTGCTCTTGATAACTTAGATGCAGTAATTAAATTAATTAGAGAATCAGCTAATCCAGAAGAAGCTAAAAATGGCTTAATGTCTAATTTTGGTTTGTCAGAAATTCAAGCTAAAGCCATATTAGAGTTGCGTTTACAGCGATTAACTGGTATGGAAATGGATAAAATTCGTGCAGAACATAAAGAAGTAATGGCATTAATTGATAAACTCAACGAGATTTTAAATACTGAATCTATTCGTTTCGATATTATTAAAGAAGAACTAGCAGACATCAAAAAGAAATATGGAGATGAACGCCGTTCTGAAATTGTTTTTTATGGCGATGATATCAACTATGAAGATATGATTCCAGAAGAAAACATGGTCGTTACTATTTCTCATCTAGGATATTTAAAAAGAACTTCTTTAGATGAATACAAACAACAAAAAAGAGGTGGAAAAGGTTCTGTTGGTGGAAAAACAAGAGATGAAGATTTTATAGAACATCTTTTTGTTGCTTCTACACACAATTACTTGTTGCTGTTTACAGAACAAGGAAAATGTTATTGGCTAAAAGTTTATGAAATTCCAGAAGGCAATAAAACAGCAAAAGGTCGTCCTGTTCAAAACATCATCAATATTCCACAAGATGACAAAATCAAAGCATTTATTAATATAGAAGATTTAAAGAACGACGAATTCTTAGATACGCACTATATCATTATGGCAACTAAAAATGGTATTGTTAAAAAAACAAGTGCTAGAGAATATTCTCGTCCAAGAGTAAATGGTGTTAACGCTATTACTATTAAAGATGGCGATGAATTATTAACTGCTCGATTAACCAATGGTCAGTCTGAAATTATTTTAGGTTCTAAAGCTGGTTATGCTGTACGATTTGATGAAGCTGATGCTAGAGCAATTGGTAGAACTGGAGCTGGTGTTAAAGGTATGACATTGCGTGGCGATACTGATGAAGTGATTGGCATGGTTTGTGTTGATGTTAATGCAAGCAATCAAGAAGATATTATGGTAGTATCTGAAAATGGTTATGGCAAACGCTCTGCTTTAGAAGATTATAGAAAAACTTCTAGAGGTGGAAAAGGTGTTAAAACAATTAGCGTTACTGAAAAAACAGGTAACTTAATTGCCATCAATGCTGTAAACGACGAGAACGATTTAATGATTATCAATAAATCTGGAATTACCATAAGAATTGGATTGGATAAAATTAGAACAATGGGAAGAGCAACACAAGGTGTAAGCTTAATTAAAGTAAAAGAAGGTGATGAAATTGCTGCAGTTGCTAAAACCATTAGAGATGAAGAGGAAGAAGAAAATACAGATGAATCAATAGAAAATCAAACAGAAAATAACAATAACGAAAATGAAATCAATAATGATGAAGCATAATTATTTTAAAGTAGCAACTATTGCGTTGTTAATGGTGTTTGGCTATGTTGCACAAGCACAAAAAATGAAAGTAAACTCTGCACAGTTTTTATTGCAAGAAGGAAAAGTAATAGAAGCTAAAAATGAGATTGAAACTGCCTTACAAGATGCAGAAACACAAGCTAACAGCAAAGCATGGTCTTTAAAAGGTGATATTTATAGAAATATCTATGAATCGCAAATTTACTATGCACAAAATCCAAATGCATTAGAAATTGCAGACGAAGCATATAGAAAAGCAAACGAAACAGACAATTCTAAAAAGAAAGGCAATTATACAGAACCATTACAAGCTATTGGCAACTATATGTTTAACGAAGGTTTAAAATTGTTTGAAGGACAAAATTGGGAAGCTGCTTATCAAAAATTCAACGGTGCAAAAGCGAATAATGAGTACTTAATCAAAAATAACTTATCAACTACTATTGATACAGGTTATATTTATGCTACTTCATTAGCTGCATATAATGCAAAAAAAGATGATGAAGCACAAGCATTGTTTGAAAAATTAGTAGCGATGAATTATAATAACGAATTAATTTATGAATCATTAGCCAATATTTATATCAATAAAAGTGATGATAAATTGACGAGTTTCTTAGCTACTGCTATGAAAAAATATCCAAACAATCAAAATTTAAAATCACTTGATTTAAAATATGCCGTAGAAAATGGCAAAGCAGATGAAGCAATAGCTAAACTCAAAAAATCAATTGAAGATGATCCAACCAATGCCAATTTAAAAGTAGTATTGGCTAACTTTTACGAAGAAGCTGGCAAAAAACAAGATGCTATTAAATACTATAAAGAAGCTTCAGACATTGATCCAACTTATACTGATGCTATATTTAATATTGGTGTTATTTACTTTAACGAAGCTATAGCGATTAACAAAGTAATTAATAGCGAAGAAAAAGTTCAAACCGATAGCTTAATTCTTTCGTTTTTAAATAACAACGACTTAGTTAACTTAGAAGATATTGCTAACGCACCAAATATTGGTAATTTAGGTGGATTGATTAACAGTTTATCTACTTATAAGAATGATACCAAAGCACTAGCAGAAAAACTAAATAAATTAAACGAAAATACCAAGTACGATTTAATGACTGCTAAAAGAAACGCATTGTATGCAAAAGCATTACCTTACTTAGAGCAAGCATATGCAAAAGACAAAAACTTTGCTGGAGCAAAAACTGCATTAAAAGAAATTTATGCTAGAATGAATATGCTAGACAAAGTTCAATCATTAGATTAAAAACAACTCAAAATAAAACAACATACTTAAAGTCGTTCTTTCATAGAACGACTTTTTTATACCATAAGTTTCACACATGAATACTCAAATTGAAACCTGAGTTTTCCTAATGCGTAATTTGTGATAAATAGACCATACCAAATTTCATTAACAAGCTACGACAAACAGTAAATTGCCATCGGTGAATATTTTTTGGTAGTTGGCAAAAACTTGTTTAAAATTTTGTTCAAAAACTTCATTTTCTTGTTGCTGATTGGAATTTAATGCTAGCTTACTCAATACAATGTATGCTTTGTTGCTTACACTATTTTTTAGTGCTTGTAGAAAATCTATACTTAAAAATTGTTGTGGTGTTGTTGCATTAATAAATAAATCTACTAGTATTAATTCGTATTTATTTTGATTATCTACTACAAAATCATAGGCATCTTGTTGAATGTAGTTTATATTATGTTTAGTATTTAAATATTTTTTACACAAATCTATTATTGTAGCATCAATATCTACTGCTGTAATATTTTTTATAGTAGTATTATTTTCTAGTAGATTAACGACACTTCCTAAGCCAATACCTAATACTAAAACTTCTGTACAATTGAGTGTATTGAATTCATATTCATCAAATACTTTTTTAAATGAAGTATAGTAGTTTCCAAAAGAATAAATTGTATTTTCAGTTGTTAGTTTATATGCATTTTTATGATACAATACTTCTATTGTTCCACTATAATTACTCTGCACTTTTTCTATAGGAATTTCAAAAAAGTAACTGAGCCATTTTTGTAGTTTATTCATTTTTTGCTGGTGGCGTGAGTTTAGATTTAAATCGTTCTTGAAAATCTTGCATTAAATAAATAAAAGATTCTTTAACATAAACATCGGCTGGTAAAAATTCGTAAACTACATTTTTTCCTTCTCTAGTTACTCTTTCTGAATCTTTTAAATTCAATAGTATATTTTGAATTTCTGGAACTGATGAGCAAATACCTGTTTGTCCTTTTTTGAATTTAATCAATAACCACTGTCCGTTTTTCGCTTCTAAGTATACTGTAATAAAATCTGAATAACCAGAATAACCTAATTGAACAAATGCTTTATATTTTCTTCGTACAAACTCATTTCCCATTAAAGCCAAACTAACATCAGTAACTGATTTAAATGAACCATCTTGACTATCGTACCAAAAATCAGTTCCATCTATTACCATATTGTAGTTTAATGACTGTGGTTTTGCTAGAGAATCTAATGCATACAAAGCACTCATAATGTATTTAGATTCGGCTGAGTCTTTGGTCAATGTACCGAATGTTCGTCTTACTAAAGTATTTTTTCTATAGCTAGTAATAAGCAAATTATCGTCTGCTAGTAAAAATGCATTGAGTATATTTTGTAGCACATAACTTGGCATGTCAAAGTCTACTGCTAAATCTGCTGTAAATCTAAAGTTTTGATTGTCTTTTGCATTAAAATCAAAATCGCCGACTGCTGCTGCTTGTGTTGGATACAAGTTTAAACCTAAACCAATTTTACCTGTTGCTTTTATTGAGTTGTCTTTTTCATTGAATTTTAAAGCAGAAGTTGTAGCAAAGTTATTGTCGAAAGCTGCGTCATCACCAAAATAAATTACGCCAGGTTCTGTTTTACTAAAAATCATATTTCCTCTTACTGTAAAAATTTCAGCATCGTTTGGCGAGCGTTTGTCTTGTAAAATAGTTGAGTAAAATTCTGTTGAATATTTATCGAAAATAACGCCAGTAAATAAAGAGTTTTTAGCTTGTTCAATTACACTATCCATACTTACCGCAGGTTTTTTAGGATCTAATTGCTGACGCATAGTAATCCAATCTGTTTCTGTATTGATAAGTTTAATTTTAACTTGACCATCTAAGAAAATGTCTTTGTGTTTTGAATCGAAATCAAATCTACCTACATAAAAAACTTTGTCGTTCAATTTAAAGTTATCTGATTCTACAATTTCTGATTTAGCATAAGTATATATTTTTTTAGGATCTATATCTTTCTTTTTAACTTTATCTTTTTTCTTACCTTGTTCTTCTTCTTCTGCATCTTTTTGCATTTGGTAATACTCTGGATTTCCTTTAAATGGATTTTCTACAGCTATTTCTGGAATTTTTATTGTTTCTACCAAACCATCTAAAGATTTAAACGAATAGTTTCCGTTTGCTGTAAAATCGTTTTTAGAATTTACTTGTACTGTAGCACTTGTTACTTGATGATAAGCACTGTCTGCATTAAAAATAACGACTGCATTTTTTAGTGTTCTTACACTACCATCAGCTTCTATATATATTTCATTTTTATCTGGAAGCACTTTAGAGTCTGCTAGTAAAAGTTCTTTAATTCCACCAAACTTAATGGTATTATCATTTAAATTTAAGTCTGCCAAATTAGTTTCAAATTTCAAACCTTCTTTGGTAATATCTGTAGATAGTAAAAAGAAAGTACTGCTTGGCGAACTTGCTTTGAGTTGCATTGTATTATTCTCTAAATCTATTTTTAGATATTTTGGATTGGCTTCGTAATTAAACGATGCTAGTGGAATGGTATCATTTTTATTGAGTGTAATGTCTGCTACATTTTTCTCTAAATCAAATAGTGCATCAACATCATCAGATTGTAGTAGAGATTCGCCACTTTCGTTTGCCATGTTGAGTTGACCATTTTTTACATGGAATTGTTTGTCTTGAAAAGTAATATCTGTAGATACAATTTTAGTGTTTTGCCATTCTACAGTGCCTACACCTTTAAGCAAACCATTTTGAAAAATTAAATTACCATCTAATTGTACTTTTCCATTATAGAGCTGAAACTTTTGGTCGTTCAAAGGTTCAACAACTGCTGAGTCTTTATCTACATTCCATGTCATGATTGATTGTTCTACACTTGCTTGTGGCAAACCAAATTTTGCACTTTCAGTTATACGAAAACTATCTATTTGAGAATAAACACTATCTAAGAAAAAGAAAGCTGTATCTGCAAATAATTTAGCAGAACCAAAAGCAAAAGTACCTTTTCCGCTTAAACCATCTTTAGTTAATTCTAATGCAGAAAAATACTTATTGTCTTTGCCATACATTTTTAAACCTTGGTCTGATGTATTGAGTGAAGAACCAAGCGAACCATCTTTTTGAATAGTAAGATTGTTTTTGATTGGTTCAAAAATTCCACCAGTAGTAATCGTTCCAGAAAGTTCTATATTTTCTGTTTGTGTAACTGTTAGTGAGTCTAATTCAAAAGCATCTGCTGTATAGTAAAATTTATCTCGGTCGTATAAATCGCCATTTTTACCTTTATCGTAGTATACATTAGAAGAATCTACACTTGAAAAATATGGATACTTTAAGTTGTTTCTAGTACCAGATTTATTATCTGCTTCTGCTATAAACAAAGTACCAGAAACATTTTCTATTGGTGTTGAAGATGGAACAAGTAACACCTCTCCTTTTTCGTTTGGTTCTCCTTGTGGAATATAAACAACTAAAGAATCGACTTTATCCATTTTAAAAGTATAGTTGTCGTAGTTGAAATCCATTTTTTTAGCAAAGAAGTCCACTTTTCCAGCAATAATTCTTCCACCAACGGTCATATTTCTATTTTTATCTATCACTATAGTATCTGAAGTTGGAAAAAACTTTACTTGCGATTTATTACTTAAATTAATTTTATCTACACCATAAATTTCTAATCGATTATTGTCTGTGTTTAGTGTTGCATTTACATATTTATGAAAAGAGCCAAAACGAATATAGTCATAGTCTTGTTTATCTTTAGAAGCCAAAGCTTGATTAATAAGTTTTTCTTGTACTATAATAATTTTTGCAGCAGAGTTGTATTTGATATAACCATCTTTCATTAAAGCATAAAAAACTTGTTCGGTAGCTTTGTATGGAGCAGTTGCACTTATTGCACCAGCAACACCAACTGCATCTAGGTTTGGACTTCCCATACTTTCGTAGAACTGATAAATTAAATCAATTGGTCCACCTTCGTAAACACCTTTATATCTATTTTCTAAATTTGGTTGATAGAAGTTATACGATTCAAAAATTGCTGGCACATTATCTGCTAGAGAAATCATGCCAAATTTAATGATGTTGCTATCTAAATTCCATTTAAAGTTATCTGCAAAAATAAACATCTGATGATAATCTGATGAAAATGGCTGATTAGACAAGGGTTTAGTACCACGATAAGCACTTACTTCTTTAGTTGCTGCGTTATATCTAAAATTAATAAATGGATGTATAATTTGATTGCTATCTAAATTTACTTTCATTAAAGCATCTTCTACTTTAATATCTTTAAATCCTTTTAAATCAAAACTAATTGCTTGTACTTCTAGTCGTTCTTTGCCTTTTTTATCGTAGAGCAATAGTTTTGCTTTATTCTCATCAGTACCATAACTCGACATACTATTGCCTTCTAGTTTAAAACCACCAACTAATTTCAAAGATTTTTCTTCTGTTTTAAACTCTATGTTTTCATCCTCTGATAAAAAATAAGGATACTTATTACTTTGACTTTTTGCTTGTAATAATTTGTCTTTATAAACACCTTTTAAAACTTTAGGAACATATGGTTGAAAAGTAAGATTGGCATCGTTTATTTCGTATTCTGCTAGTGCAAAGTCTATTTTGTGTTCATTAAATGTTATAAAATTATTGGCATTATCAAATCCAGCTCTTGTAAGCATTACTTTACCTTTAGTACCTTCCCACAAGTTTTTTAATGGAAAATACTTACCACTTGCACCAATAATTGTCAAAGAATCATGGTCTGTGATACCGGTTAAATCTACAGAATTAAAGTTTAATACTGGTTCATCATTTTCGTAGCTTAAAGTAAAATCATTAGAAAAATACCATTGCTTAGTTTTAGAATAATACAATGTATTTTTTTCATATAAATTAGTTAGATAATCTAAATAGGTAGTAAATATTTTTAAATTTCCAGGATTACACTGTGCTAGTAACTTTTCTAGATAATCGAAATTTTGTTTAATAATGCTTTGACTTAACTTAGTATTATTAATAGATTTTAAATAATTATTATAGTTATATATTACTGGATATGTTGGTGTTTTCTTTTGAATTAATTGATTAGATAAACTTTTTATATTACTTAAATAGGAATAAGCTGTTGTTGTAGGAAATGTTTTTGCTAAGTACTCTCCCATTGCTTCGCAGTCTTCTCTTTTACATTGATTAGAAAACGCCACATAAGCACTCCAAAATCCTGCGTCATCTTGTGGAAATTCCTTTGGATATTGTGCTAATGCATTTAATGAGAACAATAAACAAATTATATAGCATATAATCTTATTCATATTATAGTTTTTTGAGTGTTAAACAAGCCCAATTATCTTTATCTGTTTGCTTTTCTAACTGCATACCTACAGCTTGATAAGCATCTAAGATAGCGTTTACATCATCTATATAAAAACCACTTAATATAATTTTACCGTTTTTAACTAATTTTTCAGTTAATAATTGTTGATTTTCAAGTAGATAGTTTTTGTGAATATTCGCCAAGATAATATCAAAGCTAGTCATTTCTAAATTAGAAAGTTCGCCTAAAACTGGTTGGATATTGAGTGTATTATTTAGTACAATATTTTCTTGTACATTAATAAAGCACCATTCGTCATTATCAATCGCTACAACTTCAGATGCACCTAATAAGCTAGACAAGATTGCTAAAATTCCTGTACCAGAACCACAATCTAACACTTTTTTATTGGCATTATCTAGCAATAATAAATGTTGCATTGCTTGATATGTGGTAGCATGATGACCTGTGCCAAACGACATCTTAGGTTCTATTAATATGTCGTATTTACATATTGGATTGGCTTGATGAAAACTTGCTCTAATAAAAATGTCATTTTCAATTTGTATTGGTTGAAATTGCTCTTCCCAAATTTGATTCCAATTCTTATTTTCTACTTCTTCTACCGTATAGCTTTCTATTGCCTCTGATAAATCTTCTATAGAATCAAGCAAAGTTGCTAATTCATTTTCTTGAAAATAAACTTCAATATGTTGTTCTTTTACTTCAATTCCTTCAACATCTAAATCAAAAAAATTGCCAGAAAAATCTTCTACATCAACAGTATCTTTTATATTGATGATTAGTTTTTTATAATTATTCATTGTTTATATTGCATAAATTATATCTATAAAATCAGATGCATTTAATGATGCACCTCCAACCAAAGCACCATCAATATCATTACAAGACAAGAGTGCTTTTGCGTTGCTTGGTTTTACACTTCCACCATATAAAATAGGAATTTGTTGAGCAATATCAGTACCATAAGCTTTGGTTAGCAATGCTCTTATAAATGCATGAATTGCTTGTGCTTGCTCTGGACTTGCCGTTTTTCCTGTACCAATTGCCCAAATTGGCTCATAAGCAATTATAATATTTTTTATTTGATTTTCATCTAACTGAAAAATAGTATTTTCTAGTTGATTTTGTATAAACGAAAAATATTCATTGCTTTCTCTTAATGCTAAGTTTTCACCGCAACAAAAAATAATTTTTAAATTATTATTTAATGCTTGATTGATTTTTTCAAGTAAAATTTCATCTGCTTCGTTAAAATATTGTCGCCTTTCAGAATGACCAATTATAACAAAAGGAATATTTAAATCATGCAACATTGTAGCACTCACTTCTCCAGTATAAGCTCCATCATTAAACTGACTACAATTTTGTGCTGCTATTTTTACTGAAGAGTTGTTGTTTAATTCGTTTGATACTAATGGAAGATAAACAAAAGGTGGTGCCACAATTACTGTGTTGTTGGTTGGATAATTGAGTACTTGATTTTGAATTGTTTTAACTAAATGCATAGCATCATTGGAGTTGGCGTTCATTTTCCAATTACCTGCAATAATTTTTGTTTTACTCATAATGTAAAAATAAAAAACCTCATGAATAATCATGAGGTTTTCAAAATATATTATTTAGTTTCTGTTTATTCTACTATAAAAGGAACTGCACTATTCTCGTTTTTGTATCTAACATTAATAATATACATTCCTTTGCTATAGTTTTCTACAGGTAAAGTATATGATTTAGTACTAGCAGGAACTTCTACCTCAGTTACCACTCTGCCTAAAACATCTACTACGGTCAATGATGCATCATCAATTAAAGCAGTTTTAAATTGGATATTTACTATACCATTACTCACAGGATTTGGATACACACTAAAAGCAGTATTCTTACTAGACTTTATTCCTGTAGATGTAATTGTTGTTCTAGTAGCAGATAAAGGATTAACTGTATTATATGCTGGTCCACCAACACATGCTATATTATTATAAGCAAACACATATATATAGTAAGTTGTCCCTGCTGTTAATCCTGTAATATCAAACATAGTAGAACTATTACTTTGAGCAACTGTTGCAGTACCAACTGTTTGACCTACGGTATATGGTGTTCCACTAGCCAATGTTGGAGCAGTTGCACTTGTACTATATAAAACAATATAACCACTTGAACCATTACCAGTAAAATGACCTCTAATATTTGTATTGGTTATTGTATCAATAACTATTGCAGTTGGTTGAGTGCTTGGAGCTACACAAGCTGGTGTTGTTGCTGATGTTGTTGTATTATTACTTAAAGGACTTACTATATTGTATGCTGGACCTCCAGTGCATACTGTATTATTGTAAGCAAAAACATAAACATAATAAGTAGTACTAGCCGTTAATCCTGTAATATTAAAACTTGTACTTGCTCCACTTTGAACAACAGTTGCACTACCAACTGTTTGACCTACGGTATATGTTACACCATTAGTTAAGGTAGGAGCTGTAGAACTTGTACTGTATAATACTACATAACCATTTGCAGCATTTCCAATAAAACTACCGCCAAAACTTGTTGAAATAATATTATTAAATGTAAGCGTAGTAGGTTGTGTACTTGGAGCAATACATACTCCTAATGTACTTGTATCTCCAATAGTAGGATTCATATTATATGCTGGACCACCAACACATGCTGTGTTATTATACGCATAAAGGAAAATATAATATCTAGTACCAGAAGTTAGACCAGTTATATTAAAACTTGTACTTGTTCCACTTTGAACAACAGTTGCAGTACCTACAGTTTGACCTATAGTATAGGTAGAAGCATCTATTAATGTAGGAACTGTTGGGCTTGTACTATATAATACAACATAGCCACTTGAGCCATTACCTATGAAACTACCATTTATGCTATTTGCAGTTACACTACTATATGAAATATTTGTTGCTTGAGTACTAGGTGCTACACACGCAGGTGGTGTAGATAATGTTGTTGTATCATTTGTCAATGGAGTATTATTATATGCTGGTCCACCAGTACATGATGTATTATTATATGCATAAACAAATACATAATATAAGGTATTTGCTGTTAACCCACTTATATTAAAGCTAGTATTATTACCACTAGAAACTACTGTAGCTCCACCTACTTGACCAGTTGTATAATAAACGCCATCAACTAGTGTTGGAGCCGTTGAGCTAGTACTATACAATACAACATATCCACTTGCACCATTGCCCACAAAACTACCACTAAAACTTGTAGTGTTTAAATTACTAAATGTAAGTATTGTTGGCTGTGAAGTTGGTGCTACACAAGCAGCAGTTGCTAAAGGTGTAGTTATAGAGTCTTTATTGCTACCTAATGTAAAATTGATTTTATAATTAGGACCATATGAACAAGTATCATAAGCGAAAACTACAAACTCATAGTGTGTATTTGGATTTAAACCACTTATCGTAACAGAAGTATCTGTTCCAACATAAGCAACAATTCCTGTATCTGTTCCTTGTATAACTGTTTGTCCAACTGTATAGGTAGTTGAGTCTTTAACCGCTGGTAAAAAGCCACTTCCTTGTAAAATAACATATCCATCAGCACCTCCAACTGGAACATTATAATTTATAGTTACACTTGTAGCAGAAACATTAGTAATATTAATGCCAGTAACAGAATTTGGTTCTGGACAACCACCTAGCGTAGTAGTATCTAGTTTATTGTTTCCTGTGGAAATTCTATAAGAATAATCTGGAACACCTGAGCATATAGTATATGGTTGTATATAAACATAATATTGTGTTCCTTCTTCTAGTCCAGTAATATTAAAAGAAGTACTAGTACCTATTTGAGCTACTACAGAAACATATGTACTAAAATATACAGAATCGCCTACATTAAATGATAAGCCATCATTTGCTCTTGGTACTGTAGAAGTAGTACTATATAGTACAATATAACCATCTGCTGCTGGTGTAGTACCTACAAAAGTTCCTGCAATACTATTATTTGTTACACTTGTAAAAGTTATATCTGTAACAAAAGTATCTGCTTGAGCACATGCTACTGTAGAAGTAGTTGTAACAGCTATTTTATTTTTAGTATTTTGGAAATAAATAGTGTAGTTTGGTCCATTTGGACAGTTTACATAAGGAAATACAACTACATTATAAGTAACATTAGAATCTAAACCTGTTAATGATACCGAAGTGTCTGTTCCTATGTAAGCAACTATTGCTGTATCTGTAAATGAACCTGAAGTTTGCTCAATAATTTGTCCCACTGTATAAGTAGAATCATCTGAAACACCTGCGACATGACTATTAATTGGTCTGTATACTACTACATAACCATCTGCATTAGCAGAAGCTCCATAACTAATATCAAAGCTTGTTGAAGTTATGTTTGAAGAAGCTATACTTAATACAGAATCTGGTTCAATACATGTACTTGGTGTAGAAGTATTAACTAGTATTTTATTTTCACCTGTAGTAAAGTGAATAGTATAGTTTGATCCATTTGGACAATTTTTATAAGCCATTACTACTACATAATAATCTGTATTAGGTAGTACGCTTGTCATATTAAATGTAGTATCTGTTCCAATATAAGCAACATACGAAGTATCTGTATATGTACCAACTGTTTGTTCAATCAACTGACCTACAGTATAAGTAGAATCATCAACTACACTAGCTAAATATTGATTAGTTGGTCTATATAATGCAATATAACCGTCTGCATCTTGCGAAGCATTAAATGTAATAGTAAAACCAGTTTCTGAAACATTAGCAGTGTCTATTCCTACTACTGAATCTGGTTCTGTACATGGTGGTAAACAAGCTGAACCATTAGGTCCAAATACTCTTTCCACCCATTCTGGATGATCAATATATGGATTTCTGTTTCCTTGTACTACGAAAACTGAGTCGTTTCTATTTATTTCTAATTGACTTGGTGGATCTTGTTGATGCCAACTTACTAGTATTGGTAAAATCCAAGGATCTAAACCTGTATATGAAGCATCATCTAAAGCATTTACTGTTGATGGATTTCTCGCAACAAAAGCAGCAATACTATCTTGGTATCTTGTAACAAAATATAAGTATGCACGAGCAAAATCTCCCTTGTATTCATTACTTGGTTCAAAAACATCACCAGTATATCCATTGGTAGCAGAAGAACTTCCTACTTTAATTACTGTATTATTATAAGTTACACTACTTACAATACCCAAAGGTAAATTAGCTTTTTTAGCACTATTAACATATCCATCTGAAGGAAAAAGGTGGTGCATATCAGAATACATTGGATAATTATCCCAACTACCAAACCAAGACTGAGGCACTACATGGTCTCTATTGTAACATTGACATTCAGCACTATTTCCTGAACAAGACAAAGTAGTATAAGTATATGTACAAACTGAATATCTATCAATAATAGTATCATTACTGCTAACATCTGTTTGTCTAAAAGCAGTTAAAACATCGGCATAAGTAATTGGTGTATGTGTTGATGCTAATAAATCTTTTAATTCAGTTTTTAAATCAGCACAATATAGAGAAGTATCTATTCCATCATAATAAGTAGTAATGACTGGATTTGGATCTGTTGTAATATTTGCTGTGGTTGCTGTTGTAGTATATAATGGTCCACCAGAACAATTATCATTTAAAGAGAAAGCAAATACATAATAAGTAGTTACTGGATTTAAACCACCAACAGTAAAGCTACCACCATTACCAATATAAGCAACAGTTCCTCCACCAAAAGACTGACCAATTGTATATGTTGTTGTATTGTTTGGTGTTGCACTTAGTGTACTAGATGTACTATAAACGACAATCGTTTTATCTGCATCTGTTCCTTTGCTAAAAGTTCCTGAAATATTAGTGTTAGTAGCATCTAATGTTAATGAAGTTGGTAAATTTGTTGGAGTAACACAAGTAGGTAAAGTAGTTCCTGCAAAAGAAACAGATAAATCATCAATAGCAAGACCATCATCAGAACCAGCATTGTTATTATCTTGAAATCTTATTATGAAAGTATCTCCAACAGCAATAGACAAACCAGTAATAGTATAACTTAAGTTAGTTTGATAATTCACATCATTTCCATTTCTAGCCGCTGAATCATTAGGTGAAATTAATCCAGTTAAATTTGGTGTTATAAAATTAAGTTGAGGTACATCTGTATATGTTCCACCAGTTAAACTACCTGTACCAATAGCATATGCAAATTCGAGTGAATCAAGGTTTGTACTTCCTAGTCTCCACATCTCGCCAGTATAACCTACAGTTATTGAGGTAATAGTTGCAGATGTATTGTTGGTAAATATTATTCCATAATATAAAGTACCCGTGCCATTGGAAGCAATAGATCCTAAAGCTCTTTCTGTCGAAGCATCAGCACCAAAACTGTATATATCTCCTGTATTTGAATTTCCTACTCCGGCTCTATAGTCAATAGTACTAATTAGCCAATTTGCTGGTAAATTGGTATTAGTTGTTCCTGTATTTGCTAAGCCATCAAAATTTTGGTTATACACTTGACTGATTGAAGTAATACTTTCTTGTGAAAAGCCAATCAGTGAAATAACAAGCAATGAAAGGGTTTGTAAAAATTTAAATTTCATACTAAAAAATTAAAGTGTTTATTTTGGATGTAAAAGTAAACAAATGTTATTAAAATCATGTGAAATTAAAACAAACAATAAGTGTAGAATGTGAATAATTATTCTTTCACAAAGGAGTTAACACTTATATCGTTATTTTTATCAGTTAATTGAAGTTGATAAATACCAGTAGCCAAATGTTTTACATCAATAATAAGTTCTTTTGTATTGTTTATATTTTTGTTTTGTACTACACTACCATTGCTCTGAATAATTTGATATGTAATTGGTTGGAATGAATTACTAAATGATACATATAACAAATCTGAAGTTGGATTTGGAAATACATTAAAGTCAATAGTATTTTTATTTACAATACTTGTTGCTACATTATCTTCACCATAATAAACATCTAAATACGGTCCTTCAAACTCGGTGGTATCACCATTAAAAAAGTTTATTATGCTTTCGCTAGTTGCTGAATCTACTAGGACTTCTAATCTAAATTGAGTGTATCCATTTGTATTTATATAAGATAAATAATCAGCAATAATATCCATTCTTAAACTATAATCTACATCAATTGGTCTTCCTGCAAAACAAGCCACATCTGTAGCCGAAGCAGTAGCATTATAGTCAGACGCTTCTATTCCAACATTACCAAATGTGCCACTTTTAATATCTACACTAAAATTTGTTGGGAAATTTGTTTCAAATTTATATGATTTATAAGATCCTGATTTTCTTCTAACATAAAATGCTACTTTTTCAATAGTTTTATTTGGATCTAATACTGCTGTATTAAATGTAAATATTCCTTTTAATTTTACGCCATTGCCTTGATGACCAATTTTAACTTCGCCAGTACCAGTCATTCCAGTTTCACTAACCCAACCATCTAAAATACCACCTTCACTATAAATTGTAGTATCTACTTCTTTTTTAAGTTGTGGTATAAAAAACTTACGCATTTGGTATTCTGCTAAGTAAGTATATCCTTGTGGTCCAAGATGATAAGTATCTAAACCACCTAATCCCATTGCTGGATATGGAGAAGGATATCTTTCATCGCCACCAGGAAATGGAACAGTTTTTGGTGGATAAGTTCCAAAAGGCCAAGCTCTTAATGGAGTTGTTTGTCCGAACATCCATTGCATTAATCCAACATTATTTACGAAATGAACATAAGGTCTATTCCATAATTGAAGAATGCTATCTTGTAGATGTGCCATATAATTAATAAATGGATTGAGTTCAAATGGTTCTGGACTACCTCTTCCTTCCCATATATCTCTATATGGATTCCAAGGAAAATCTATAATTGGATCTACAAAATTTGGAAAATCGTAGCACATCCAAAGAATTTGTACATTTGGATTTTTTTCATGTATAAAATCTATAATGGTATCTAAGTTTAATCTTGCTTGATGTAATGGAGCATCTAACACACTTAGCGGATCGCCTTTGTGAATTTTAAACGCAATATCATTACCTAGCATAGACATAATCATTAAGTCAACACCATCTCTAGCATCTAATTCCATCATAGGTTGCCAAACAAATTTTGCTAGTGGATGCAAAAATGCTTCAGAGTTCATACTAATTAATGCTGTATTTCTTCCAGTACCATGATACTCTGGTAAACCAAATTTCACAAAAGCAGAATCATATGCTTTATACAAATAAGGAAAATGTGCCCAGCTATCTCCTAAAATTCTAATTTTGTTTTTATGCTGAATATTACAAGCATCTTGAGTAAAGGAAAAATTGTAAAAAAATCCTAAAAAAGCAATTAAAACAAATAAATTCTTCATTTCTAGACAATTACACAATAAATATAAATTAAATTCGTTGAAAAAAGAAAAACCAAATGAATAAATTAGTGCTTTTAGCTTTAGCATCGTTTTTGCTGCTTGGTGCAACTACGCCAAATAATAAAATTAATTTGTATGATGCTATCAATCAGAAAATTATTAGCGTAGATTTTAAAGGCAATGAAGAAAGTACACATTACTATGAACCTGTTGTAGCATCTATTCAAAATAATACCAATAGTAATTATACTATAATTTGTGATAATGGTTTTTTACTAGAACCAAGTGATGCTGCTCAACAAACACTTATTATTACTGAAGAACAAATGATAAGTCTTGCTCCGAAACAAAAAATCAATAAGCAAATTAAAGCCATGTGTATTGAACCTAATGATAGATCTGGCAATGAATTATCGACTTATACACTTACAAATAACACTGATACTTTGTTGAATAAAATGGCTGATTTTGTAAATAAACACCAATATTATACGGCTTGTGCTCAAGCAGCTATTTGGACAGTGGTTAGAAAAAATCCGTTGTACTATATATATGGTGCTGATACTACTGAAGCTAATAATCTTATAGACTACATTGCATCTATTACTGGTTGGCAAAAACAGCAGTCTCCTGATAGTTATCAATATAATTTTTACATTCCGCCGAAAGAAAAGTTAAGTGGTTCTTTTACTTTTGGATTTAAATCTGCGAAAGACATACAAGTAGCTATGTTTAATACTGATGGCATTTTAGTAAGAGAATTATTTAATCAAAAACAAGTACCACCTACAAAAAATAGAATTGAATATGCTTTTGATTTTAATACTTATACAGATGACACTTATTTTGTAAAATTGATTGTTGACAACAAAGTACTCATGGATAGAAAAATAGATGCTAAATCGACTAGAGATAAGTACAAACAAATGTGGGAACAACAAAATAGATAAGTTAAAAAAATTGTAGCTTTGTATTAAAACAATACAATTATGCAATACTGGTTGATGAAATCTGAGCCGAATACTTTTTCTTACGATGATTTAATAAAAGTAAAATTAGAACCATGGGACGGTGTTCGAAATTACCAAGCAAGAAATAACATGAAGCTGATGAAAAAAGGCGATTTAGCTTTATTCTATCATAGTGTAAATGAAAAAGCCATTGTAGGTATTATGAAAATTGCTAAAGAATATCATCAAGATCCAACTACTGATGACGAACGATGGGTTTGTGTAAGTGTATCTCCTGTAAAAAAAGTAAATAAAGTTGTAACACTTGCTGATGTTAAAGCCAACAAAAAATTAGCAGGTATGCAATTGATTAACAATAGTAGACTTTCAGTTCAGGAAGTAAGTCCACAACATTTTGAAGAGATATTAAAAATGGCTGATACTAAGTTGTAAACTATACATCTTTGTACTTTCTCAATATCCAATAAGCTAAAAGTGAACTGATAATACAAGCTATTGCTACCAACCTAACACCCAATGGATTGCTTGGTGTTTTTCCTAATAACAACAACGAAGGAAAAATTAAACTGGTTATGGCTACACCAATTTTCATCATAAATGTTTTTAATGCAAAGTACGAGGCATTTCTAGCAACGCCAGTTTCATCCATATTTTTCTGAGCACAATCGCTGGTCATAGACATAGGCAAAATACCCAAAACAGCTGTAGGAAAAGCATTAAGTATTACATATATAGCTATTGCAACAGTAGTAGATATATGAAAAAAGCCAATTGAAGCTGTAAATAAATTAGCAAATACCAAACTTAAAATAGAAATGCTCATTATTTTTTTCTTGCCATGCTTTGCTACTAATTTATCAATAATAGGATACATAAGTAAGGAACCAATACCAGTTGCATACAACACCACAGAAGTATAAACATTATCTAAACACAATAAAGCAGTAACAATATATGGCACTGCAATGGTAAATATTTTTGTAGGAAACCAATAAATCAATTCTACAATAACCAATACTCTAAAATTTTTATCATTCCAAACATCTTTCAATACATCATAAAAATGGTGTTTTTGTTTAGCTTCATGATTTAAGTGTTTTCCAGAATTATCTGGTACAAATAAGATTGGCATTAGCATTAAAATAAAAGAAATCAAGGCATAGAAAATAATACTTACTTTAAATATCTGTTCGTTGGTATATTGATTTTCAAAAACTTTTAAAATAATATTGATGGTCTGACCAATTCCAATTCCGGCAGCATAAGCAATAGAAATCATCATTACAATATGCAATCGTTCTTTAGCATCTGTAGCAATTTCATTAATCAACGCACTATAAGGCGTAGTATAAAAACACTTTATGATGAAAGCAAAAAGTACCGTAACAATTAACCAATAAGTATTAATAGCACTTACACCATCTCTTAATGGAAAAAATACCAACGCCGACAATACTGCAAGTGGTAGCACCGCAAAAGCCATCAGTGTTTTTCGTTTACCAAACTTAAACGAAGCATTATCGCTAATCATACCTACAATAGGTTCCATAAAAGCACTAATCATATAGCCAACAGCCGAAAGCAATCCTACAATAGTGAATATCTTTAAAACCGAACCTTGATACACAAAAGCTTTAAACAAAGGTGTTCCATTGTCTGGTGGTAGATAAAAGAAGAAAATTAGCTCTGTAAATCCAAAAACAGCCAAACTCCAACCAGCTTGTCCTGCTGCAAAAGCTATCTTTTGAAATATAGAAACAGATACTTGATTTTTCATCAAGGCGAAAGATAATCAATTATTCATTATTACTACTCAATATACAATTAGAGACATATAAATATTTACTTCTAAACTAGACTGATTATTTTACATTATAAAAACAGCTTACTCTACATAATAATAACACTCGTTAATAAAATTTGACGCTACATATTATAACAGCTTTTTATCTTGTGAACTCAATAAGCTATTATGGCAGATTTTTTAGAAAATGAAGAGCAAGTTACCACTATTGATGGTTTATATAAAAATTGGTTTCTAGATTACGCTTCCTATGTAATATTAGAAAGAGCAGTGCCAGCTTTGTACGATGGTTTAAAGCCAGTGCAACGCCGAATTATGCATGCCATGAAAGAAATGGACGATGGTAGATTTAACAAAGTAGCGAATATCATTGGTAGTACCATGCAATTTCATCCACATGGAGATGCTTCTATTAACGATGCTATTGTAAACATAGGTCAGAAAGATTTATTACTTGATTGCCAAGGAAACTGGGGCGATATTAGAACTGGTGATAGTGCTGCTGCTCCAAGATATATTGAAGCACGACTATCTAAATTTGCACTAGATGTAGTATTTAACGAAAAAACTACCGAATGGCAATCTTCTTACGATGGAAGAAAAAGAGAACCAGTTTTGCTACCAGTAAAATTTCCTTTATTGTTAGCACAAGGTGCAGAAGGTATTGCAGTTGGTCTTTCTACCAAAGTAATGCCACATAATTTTGTAGAGTTGATTGAAGCGTCTATTGCTTATCTTAAAAATAAAAAGTTTAAGCTGTTGCCAGACTTTCAAACTGGTGGTTTAATGGATGCCGAAGAGTATAATGATGGTGAACGAGGTGGAAAAATTAAACTAAGAGCCAAAATAGAAGTAGACGATAAAAAGACGCTTAGAATTACCGAAATTCCACACAGTACTAGCACTAATAGCTTAATCGATTCTATTTTAAAAGCGAATGAAAAAGGCAAGTTTAAAATCAAAAAAGTAATTGATAACACGGCTAAAGATGTAGAGATTCTAGTAGAGTTACATCCAAATACTTCTTCTAATATTGCTATTGATGCCTTGTATGCTTTTACCGATTGCGAAGTATCCATCTCGCCAAACACTTGTGTTATCATCGACGAGAAACCACACTTTACTACGGTAACTAATGCTTTAAAAATATCTACCGATACTACTGTTAGTTTATTAAAGTTAGAGCTAGAAATTAAACTTAATGGACTAGAAGACAAATGGCATTTTTCATCGCTAGAAAAAATATTTATAGAAAATAAAATCTATCGAGATATTGAAGAAGAAGAAACTTGGGAAGGCGTTATCAGTGCTATCGATAAAGGTTTAAATCCGTTTAAAAAGCTTTTGCGTAGACCAGTTACAGAAGATGATATTGTAAGATTAACAGAAATTAAAATTAAACGAATATCTAAATTTGATAAGAAAAAAGCAGACGAACTTATTCAAAGTTTGGAAGATGAAATGGAGCAAACCAAACATCATTTAGAGAATTTGGTAACTTTTGCTATTGACTATTTTAAAGAGTTACTCAACAAATACGGAAAAGGTAGAGAACGAAAAACGCAAATTATAAAGTTTGATACTGTTGAAGTAAAACAAGTAGCTGCTAATAACGAAAAACTATATGTTAACAGAGCAGAAGGTTTTGTTGGCTTTGGTAAAGATTTAAAGAAAGACGAATTTATTTCAGAGTGTTCTGATATTGATGATATTATTGCTTTTACACAAGATGGCATTATGAAAGTAGTTCGAAATGCAGACAAAGTATTTATAGGTAAAAATATAATACATGTAGCTGTTTGGAAAAAGAACGACGAAAGAACAACTTATAATGTAGCTTATTTAGATGGAAAATCTGGTAAAACATTTATAAAAAGATTTAATGTAACTTCTATTACTAGAGATAAGGAATACCATATTACCAAAGGCACACCTAAGTCAAAACTATTATACTTTACTGCAAATCCAAATGGCGAAGCTGAAATTATCAATATTTTGCTTACACAATCTTGTAAAGCCAGAATTAAAAATTTAGACTACGATTTTTCATTTATTGATATTAAAGGTAGAAGTGCACAAGGAAATATTCTAACAAAATATCCAGTTAAAAAAATTACACTGAAAGAAAAAGGAGTATCTACCATTGGTGGAATTGACATTTGGTTAGATGATGATATTGGTAGATTAAACACAGAAGAAAGAGGAAAATATTTAGGCAATTTTATTGATGACGATAAAATATTAGTCATACTAAAATCTGGCGAGTACCTACTTACCAATTACGAATTAACGAATAGATATAATATGGAAGATATTGTATTGGTAGAGAAATTTAATCCAAAAACAGTAATTACTGCAATCCATTATCAACCAAGTAAAAAATGTTATTTAGTAAAACGATTTAATGTAGAAACACTAAGTACCGACCAAAAATTTAATTTCATTACAGAAGAAAAAGGAGCAACATTATTATTTGCAACCACACATCCAAATCCAAAAGTAAATTATACTATTGCTTTGCCTAAAAAGAAAACAGAAGAAGCAGCAATTAACTTAGCAGATTTTATAGAAGTAAAAGGTTGGAAAGCTATTGGTAATAAACTTGTAGCAGGCACTATTAAAAAAGTAAGCTTGTTAAACGAAGCCGAACGAGCAGAAGTAAAAAAAGCAACTAAAGAAATCGACTTTGAGATTACCAATCTAAAGGACGACGACAGCCAAACTTCATTGTTTTAGTTACAATTTTTGAAATAATGTGATTAGTGGCACAAAAAATTATTTTGTAGCATTGATTAACTCTTGGATATTAAACTTAGACATTTGCATAAATGCATACATGGCTTTTGGTGCAGTTGCTGGATTATTCATTAATTCGCCTAAAATAGAAGGCACAATTTGCCATGAAACACCAAACTGGTCTTCTAGCCAACCACATTTGTTGTATTTTCCTCCATTGCCCAATTCATTCCAATAATGGTCAATTTCTTCTTGTGTATCACAAGTAATAACATAAGAATTTGCTGGAGAAAATTTGTATTCTGGTCCACCATTCATTGACATAAACTTTGTTTCATTTAATTCAAAAATGACAACCATTGGATTTTCTGAAATGATTTTTGAACTTTTGAATACTGAACAATAAAAATTAGCCGCTACTTTAGCTTGATTATCAAACCATAAGCATGGAAAGAGTTTGTTGGTCATATTTTAGTTTTTATTATTTTCATGTTTTTCCCGCAGAACTCACAGATTTACGCAGAAAATTATACTGCAATTTACTCATAATATTTATCTACTTCGTAGCAGAGTCTCTTGAAAAGGACTCTGCGTAATCTAATCTAAAGTAATATCCTGTAATTTCATATAACTTGTTACATATTCATCATCAACTCCATTTATATAAAATTTAGCTGAACTATGTTTATAACTTGACGGATCTTTACACAAATTATACTTTTCTGTACATGGATTGTTGTGTATATAGTCTAATTTTTGTTGAATAAAATTATCTGATTCGCATTCTTTTTATGACGCAGCGTCCTCTACGAGAGACTCTGCTAGGAAATTAATATACAAAGATACTTTATCTTCACTTCTTAGCAGAGTCTCTTGAAAAGGACTCTGCGTAATCTAATCTAAAGTAATATCCTGTAATTCCATATAACTTGTTACATATTTATCATCAACTCCATTTATATAAAATTTAGCTGAACTATGTTTATAACTTGATGGATCTTTACACAAATTATACTTTTCTGTACATGGATTGTTGTGTATATAGTCTAATTTTTGTTGAATAAAATTATCTGATCCACATTCTTTTTATGACGCAGCGTCCTCTACGAGAGACTCTGCTAGGAAATTAATATACAAAGATACTTTATCTTCACTTCTTAGCAGAGTCTCTTGAAAAGGACTCTGCGTAATCTAATCTAAAGTAATATCCTGTAATTCCATATAACTTGTTACATATTTATCATCAACTCCATTTATATAAAATTTAGCTGAACTATGTTTATAACTTGACGGATCTTTACACAAATTATACTTTTCTGTACATGGATTGTTGTGTATATAGTCTAATTTTTGTTGAATAAAATTATCTGATTCGCATTCTTTCCAATCAAATGATTCTTCAAATACTTCATGTAGTTTCCCTCTTTTTTTATCTGTCGATTTTACAGCTTTCTGTAATGTTTCTAAAATTGCAGATTGGTTATTCTGTTTCAACCTATCTATAATTCCATATGCAAGAAACCGTTTTCCATTTCCTATTATAGTATTTATTGTTTGCTTAGATTTTCTAAACGCAATAATAACATGAAGATGATTTGGCATAATAACATAACCTACGATGTAATTATCTCGTTCTTTTAGATAATTGAACCATTTATATACTAAATCATAGGATTGAGTGATCTCAAATAAAGGTAACCAGCTATAATTGGTGAAAGTAATGTAATAAACTCCTGAATAGTATGGTATGTTTCTTCTAGTTGGCATTTTTTAGGTTCGTATTTCTGTAGTTTTAATGACGCAGAGTCCTCTACGAGAGACTCTGCTAGGAAAAAATGACTTTTGACTGTTTAAACACCTTACAATAAAAACATGCTGCTTCTTTGGCTTGATTATCAAACCATAAGCATGGAAAGAGTTTGTTGGTCATATTTTAGTTTTTATTATTTTCATGTTTTTCCCACAGAACTCACAGATTTACGCAGAAAATTATACTCATAATATTTATTTATTTAAAAATAGATTAATTATGTATATAGTCTAATTTTTGTTGAATAAAATTATCTGATTCGCATTCTTTTTAATAACGCAGAGTCCTCTACGAGAGACTCTGCTAGGAAATTAATGTAATTTTTTAAATTCTTCATAATATACTAACTAAGATTATTTCTTTCTAGAACTAAAAATACTTCAACTTCATAGTTGGTTTTATTTGTAGTAGTGTTTGGTATATCAAGGCAATTACATCTTCCACATCTGATTTGGCTACTGTTTCAACTGTTGTATGCATATATTTTAGTGGCAACGAAATTAATGCACTTGGCACTCCAGCATTTCCATAAGCAAAAGCATCGGTATCTGTGCCAGTAATTCTACTAGCTGCATCTCTTTGGAAAGCAATTTTATTGACTTCGGCAGTATCTAAAATTAATTCTCTAATAATGTTATGTACTGCTGGTCCGTAAGTAATTACTGGTCCTTTTCCACACTTAAAGAAACCATTCGTTTTTTTGTCAATCATAGGTGTTGTAGTATCATGACAAACATCGGTAACTATTGCAATATTTGGTTTAATGCGTTCTACAACCATTTGTGCACCTCTTAATCCAACTTCTTCTTGAACTGCATTTACGATATATAATGCAAAAGGTAGTTTTTTCTTGTTTTTGTGCAATAGCTTAGCTACTTCTGCAATCATAAAACCTCCTACTCTATTGTCTAAAGCTCTACCTGTATAGTATTTGTTGTTGAGCGTCATTAATTCATCTTGAAAAGTAACAACACAGCCAACATGAACGCCCATTTTTTCCACTTCTTCTTTGTTTTCTGCACCAATATCAATAGTAATATTTTTTACACTTGGAGCAGTATCTTTCATCGTATTTCTTAGATGAATAGCTGGCCAACCAAACACACCTTGCACCAAACCTTTTTTAGTATGAATATTTACTCTTTTTGCTGGAGCAATCATGTGGTCGCTTCCTCCATTTCTAATTACAGAAATCTGTCCATCATCAGCAATATAGCTTACAAACCAAGAAATTTCATCGGCATGAGCTTCAATCACTACTTTAAATTTAGCATCTGGATTAATAACACCATATGTAGTACCATAAAAATCGACTTCATGTGTATCTATATACGGTTTGATATAGTCGAGCCATATTTTTTGTCCTTCTACTTCAAAGCCAGTTGGCGAAGTATTGTTTAGATATTTGAATAAAAACGCTTCAGCAGATTTATCTATTTCATAAATCTTTTTTTGGGTTTTAACTGCTTTTGTTTCTTTTGTACTTTTTTTTGCCATAAAAATTTGATTTACAATGGAATATTACCATGTTTCTTAAGTGGTAATTTAATATCTTTATCTTCCAGCATTTTAAATGCTTTGATTAATTTAATTCTTGTTGTTTCTGGTTCAATCACTTCATCAACAAAGCCACGAGCAGCAGCTTTATAAGGATTTGCAAAGGTTTCAGTATATTCATCTACCTTTTCTTGAAGTTTGGCTTCTTTATCTTCGGCAGCTTTAATTTCATTCTTAAAAATAATTTCAGCAGCACCTTTTGGTCCCATAACTGCAATTTCTGCACTTGGCCAAGCAAAATTCATATCGGCACCAATGTGTTTTGAATTCATTACATCATAAGCTCCACCATATGCTTTTCTAGTAATTACTGTGATTTTGGGAACAGTAGCTTCGCTCAATGCAAATAATAATTTAGCTCCATTGGTAATAATGCCATTCCATTCTTGGTCGGTACCTGGTAAAAATCCAGGCACATCAACAAAAACCAATAAAGGAATATTAAAGCAATCGCAGAATCGTGTAAACCTTGCTCCTTTTTTCGATGCATTAATATCTAATACACCAGCCATATATGCAGGTTGATTAGCAACGATACCTACACTTCTTCCAGCAATTCTAGCAAAACCAACTACAATATTTTCTGCATAAGCTTGATGTACTTCAAAGAAAGAATCTTTGTCGACTGTACCATTAATAACAGCACGCATATCGTAAGGTTGATTGGCATTTTGTGGTAAAATATCATTCAATTCATGCCTTAGCTCATTTCCTTCTTGTTGATAAGCAACTGTTGGTGTTGTTTCTTTATTATTTTGTGGAATATAGGAGAATAATGTCTTTAGTTGATTGATACATTCTAACTCGTTTTTAGCTGTAAAATGTGTAACGCCAGATTTTGTAGCATGTGTAATCGCTCCACCCAATTCCTCTGAGCTTACTTCTTCATGAGTAACCGTTTTTACAACATTTGGTCCTGTTACAAACATATAAGAAGTCTGTTCTACCATCAAAGTAAAATCGGTCATTGCAGGAGAATATACTGCACCACCAGCACATGGTCCCATAATTGCAGAAATTTGCGGTATAACACCAGAAAACTGTACATTTCTATGAAAAATATCGGCATAACCACCCAATGAAACCACACCCTCTTGAATTCTAGCACCACCAGAATCGTTTAGACCAATAACTGGAGCACCTACTTTAGCTGCTAAATCCATTATTTTGCAGATTTTTTCGGCATGTGTTTCAGAAAGTGAACCACCAAAAACTGTAAAATCTTGAGAGAAAACATAGACTAAGCGACCATTGATTAAACCATAACCAGTAACAACACCATCGCCTAAATACTTTTCTTTATCAATGCCAAAATCAGTAGCACGATGTGTAACCAACATTCCCATTTCTTCGAAAGAACCTTCATCTAACAATAGCTGAATTCGTTCTCTTGCTGTTAGTTTACCTTTAGCATGTTGTTGTTCAATTCGTTTTTGACCACCACCTAATAATGCTTCTTGTTGTAATTTTTTTAGTTGTTCAATTTTATCTTGATGCGACATAATTAAGCTAGCATTTACGCAAAGATACAATAGTACAAATAAATTGTTTAAAAAACTATGTAATATGAAAGAGTTTGTGAAAAAATAGTGTACTTGATTTAATTAGCATTAATTTTTGTATTAATATGAGTCATACTTCTCATATGTATAGAATTAGTTAGCTATATAAGATTAGAAATTAAATCCTAAGCTAAAAGTCATTCTACCAATACCTGTAATATTATATGGATAGTAATAATCGTAGTTATAATAACCATCTGATATTGTAAAGTCTTTTTTACCTAAGAAGCCAACAAAACCACCAGCAAGTTCTAATTTTAAAGATATTAATTTATTAGGTTGAGCTAACAAACCTATAGTTCCCATTAAACCAAGCACTCCGTTTTTATATCTAAAATAACTTTCACTATACCCAAGATAGTTTCCATAATTATCATAATAACTAACATATTGCTTAATTGATCTGTTAAAATAACCTGCTACAAGTTCTGGACCTGCATAACCTCGTACTTTATATTTATCTCTCCAAAAGAATTTAAAATTTGCACCTGTTAAAAATTTGTAGCCAGATGCTCTTCTGTCATTATAATAATAACTATTATTCATATAAATCCCATTGTAGTAATTGCTAATCCAACCTGCACGAAATGGAATAGTAATTGCCATATTTTGTTTTTTAAGAAATCTAGTATATTGTACAAAAACATCAGCAGTATAAAATGAAAGGAAATCTAGTTCCAGTGTATTGTATCTAAAGCTATCAATTAAAGTAAATCTTGGCCTATGTGATTTGTCTTTTTTATAAGTAATAGGTGTTTTATTTAAAACTTCTACTGAACCATTCTCAAAAATAATAGTAGAATATAAAGATTTATTCTCTTTATAGGTTGGTCCATCTAGATTATCATATTTTTTATAAACAATTTGATTATCAGTAATTTCTATAACTTTAACTAAAGTAGTATTACTATTAAAATCGACTAGTTTGTCTTGTGCTTTTAGAGCAATACCAGCTAATACAAAAAGCATTGATAGAAAATATTTCATAAATTTATTTTTCTCAAAAATAATAATAATTATAACCATGCAAAACAATTAAATATAAAAAATATTTTTATACCTATTTTTAGGTATTCCGCATTTTATAGTTGTTAAAATTTGTACTTTTATTCTATGATTTGGATAATTTTAGCTTGGGTTTTGTATTTCTTTATACATAGTTTTTTGGCTCATCAAAAAGTTAAACAGTATGTTTTCTCTAAATTCCCTAACAGTAAAAAATATTATAGAATAATGTACAATATTATTGCCTTTATAGGTTTGTGTTGCTTAATCCCTTTTTCAGTATTAGGATGTCATCAATTTGTTTTTCAAACAAATACAGTTACTTATGTTGTAGCAAGTATTTTTATTATAATTGGATTAATCATTTTATTTAAAGCTTTTCAACTATTTAATTTAAAAGAGTTTTTTGGTTTAGAGCAACTACAATCACCAGAAAAGCCAAGTACTTTAATTATAAAAGGTTTGTATCAGTATGTTCGACATCCACTATATACTGGACTCATTATATTTATTATAGGTATTTGGTTACTCTATCCAACGCTAGCTGTAAGTGCTTTTGTTATAATTAGTATTGCCTATATAGATTATGGCAGTAGTTTAGAAGAAGAAAAACTATTGCTTGAGTTTGGTGATGCGTACAAACAATATCAACAAAGTGTAAAAAAGTTAATTCCGTTTATATATTAAGCTATTTTGTTTAATTTGCAACTGATATACATTCAAAATAATATAACATGAGTGAAAAAATTACTTGCCCGAATTGTGGTACAAAAATAGATATAGATGCCGTATTAAGTCATCAAGCAGAAGAAAAATATAAGAAAGCTTTTCAAGAAAAAGAATTAGCACTACTAGCAGAAAAGAAATCATTTGAAGAAAAAAAAGCCAAAGAAAATGAACTTTTTCAAGAACGATTACAAAAACAAGTGCTAGAAGAAAGTAAAAAAATAGAACTTAAAACACAGCAAGAGCTAGAAGAAAAATATAGCTTACAAAACAAAGAACTAGCAACAGAGTTAGAGCAAAGAAAGCAAGAAAACCAGCAACTTAAACAGAAAGAATTAGCTTTTCTAAAAAAAGAAGAGCAACTTAAAGAAAAAGAACAAGAGATAGAATTAAATATTCAGCGACAACTCAACGAGGAACGAAAAGCACTAGAAGAAAAAATAGCCAAGCAAGTAGAAGAAACGACACTACTACAAATCAAACAAAAAGACGAACAAATAGAACAAATAAAAAAACAACTAATCGATGCACAACGCAAAGCCAATCAAGGTTCTATGCAAATACAAGGCGAAGCACAAGAACATTTTATTGAAGACTACCTAAAAGAACATTTTCCATTAGACAATATTGAAGAAGTTGGCAAAGGAAAAAGAGGTGCCGACTGCATACAAATCATCAATACTTATGCCAAGAAAAACTGCGGAAGTATTATATATGAAAGTAAGCAAACGGTAAATTGGAGCAACGATTGGATTGAAAAACTAAAAGCAGATGCAAGACAAGCCAAAGCAGACATAGCTGTACTCGTAACCACTGCTTTTCCAAAGGACATCGACAGAATGACACTTAAAGATGGTATTTGGGTTTGTACGCTCGAAGAATTTAAAGGACTCTGTTTGGTACTTAGAGAAAGCATTATAAAAATTAGCGATGCTGCCGTGGCACAACAAAACAAAGGCGACAAAATGCATTTGCTCTACGACTATCTTACTAGCAATGAATTTAGTGAAAACTGGAAAGCCATTCACGAAGGTTTTATGGATTTAAAAATTGGCATTCAAAAAGAACGAGATGCTATGGAGCGACTTTGGAAAGCCAGAGAAAAACAATTAGAAAAAGTACTTATCAATTCAAATGCCATACAAGGAAGCATACAAGGCATAGCAGGACTAGATTACATCAATCTAAATTTACTAGACGAATAACACAAACAACTATTGACTAATAACCAATGACAAACTTATGGCATAACCTACACTGCGTTTCGGTCGCGCTATCTGTTACAAGTCCTCGCTCCTATCGTCGCTGTGGGCTTTTCACTACTATCGCTTATGCAAAACTGCTACTCAGTATAATATTGCTTAATACAGTAAGTTCGTGCAACAAACCCAATAATTATAAAAACAATGCAACAGAAAATCAAGCAGTACAAAAAAGCTATTACCAAATAATAGATAGCTTATACTATACTATAAAAGATGATTTAGACACCAATAATATTTACAAAACAATTGATACTACAAAATTAAATAGTTCTAATAAGGTATATACAATAATATTATCATCAATACAACTTATTAATAGCAATAATATTTACGAATCAGAAGATTTACTATTATCAACAATAAATACACTAGAAAACAACAACATCAATCCAATAGTTCAAGAAAAATATTACAACACACTTTCTAGAGTTTACTTCATACAATCTAACAGCAAAGCACTAAAATATGCACTTAAAGGTTTAGAAATTGCCAAAACCAATAAGCTATCACCAAACTACTCTTATTATATGCTAGGCAATGCTTATTTAAATTACTCAGATTATAATAACGCAATAAAATATTATTATTTAGCAACTCAAAAAAACACCGATAACTTATTTTTAGCCAACTTATATAATAATATAGCAATTACCTATCAACGGTTCAATCAATTAGATAGTACAGAAAAATACTACAAACTAAGTTTAGAGAATTACTATCAATACAACAATACAACAATACAACAAAAACAAATAATGCAATAGCTAATTTTGCATACTACTATTTACTAGATCACCAATTAGATTCATCTTTAAAATATATGAATTTATTCTTCAATCAAAATAAAAATGAAAAAGATATTACAGGAGAAATCTATGATATGTTTGGTGATATTTGCTTAGACAATAACTTAAACGACAGAGCAGAAGCATACTACAAAAAAGCCAAGACACTATATATAGAAAATAATTTAGAAGATAAATTAATTGGTCCATACTATGGTTTATCAGATTTATATTACAAAACAGGCAACTATAAAAAATCTGTAGAATATTTAGATTCTGCTTATTACTACAGAAAAGCATACTATAAAAAAAGCATTATAGAAGAAAACAAAAAACTAGAACGAGACTATGAAATAAAATTTAAAAACCAACAAATAGCAACACTTAAAATAGGACAACAATTGCAAAAAGAAAAAATAAAGTTCAGAAATATTGCATTATTAATTTTGCTATTACTATTTATAATCATAGTATCATTTATTTACTATATCAGTAAAAGCAAACAACTAAAAAGTAATTTAAAAAAAATAGAATTAGAACAAAGTCTATTTCGTTCACAAATGAATCCACATTTTATATTTAATACCATTGCAGGCATTCGAGGCAATATATTGAACAATGAAAACGACAAAGCAGTTAAATATCTAACTCAGTTTTCAAAACTTACCAGAGCCATTTTAGAACAAAGCATAGAAAAAACGATAACACTTCAAGAAGAATTAGAACTACTAAAAAATTATATTTCTTTACAACAAATGCGTTTAAATAATAGTTTTAATTTTACTATTAACATTGATGACGATATTTTTACAGAAGCAGTAAATATTCCACCAATGCTACTACAACCATTTATAGAAAATGCAATAGAACATGGTTTAAAAGGATTGCCATATCAAGGTTTACTACAAATAGATATTACTAATTTTAAAGAAAACATACTATTCATTAGCATTATAGATAACGGGAAAGGATTATTAAATTCAGAAAATTCTAATATAGGCAGCTTAAAAAAATACAGCCTATCTACATCAATATCTAAAAAAAGGTTGCTAAATTGGTCAAAACAGTTTAAGAATCAATCAAAAATTGAGATAATAGACAATAGCAAAGAAAACAAAGAAGGAGTAACTATAAAAATATATTTAGAATACTAATGACTAAAAAAATGAAAGCAATAATTGTTGAAGACGAAATAAGTGTAAGAAACGATTTAAAAGGTTTATTAAAAGCATATACCAATATTAATTTAGTTGGCGAGTGTGGAAGCATTGCTTCGGCAAAAAGTTTAATTGCATCATGTAATCCAGAAGTAGTTTTTTTAGATATTCACTTAGAAGATGGCAATGTATTTAGCTTATTAAATCAATTAGAGCATATAAACTTTAAAATAATTTTCACCACAGCTTATGATGAATTTGCTATTAAAGCACTTCGTTTAGGAGCAATAGATTATTTGTTAAAACCTGTAGATCCAGACGAATTACATATTGCTATAGAAAAATTAAATACTACCGAGACTATAGCTACACAACAAATAAATAACTTTAATGATGCTTTAAATAATAACAGTCATAAAATAATACTTAAAAATTCAGATGGCATTCACATCATTAATTTCAACGATATTAATTTCTGCCAAAGCGATGGTCCATACACTACCTTTTATCTAAACAAAAACCAAAAAATAGTTATCTCAAAACCATTAAAAAACTACGAACAAATATTGCCTAGTCATTTATTTGTAAGATGTCATCAAAGTTATTTAGTAAATATAAATAATATCAGTAAGTTAAATCAAGATGATACCATTATTTTAAAAGACAAAACTCAAATTCCTGTTTCTACAAGAAAGAAAGATGCCGTTTTAAAAGCAATTCAGCAATTAAAATAATAAGAAGAATCAAGCAAATAATAAATAAAACCCAACAAATAATAAAGTAAATTTGCTTACTCACACAATCTATTTAGTTTAGCCATCACATCAAATACTTCATAGTATAAAAATGAGAGCTAGATTAAAATATTTAAGTTTCAGAGCAGCATTATGTTTTGCACTAGCAGCAGTTTTACTATTTATAGTAGATAGAAATTTAAATTATATAATTCCTATTTTAATTGGTAGTGTAATATTATTTATAATAGGAATACTCATGCCTAATAGTACTTACGAAGTAGATGAAAACGACAATGCAATAAAAAAAATTAAATAACAATTAAAATAATAAAAATGGTTTATCTTATTCCTTTAGTAATCATAGCAGGTATTTTTGGCTATATGTTTTACTTAAAAAAATCTGGAAAATTAGGTGCATTTCAACAAGTATATGTAGATGCAGAAAAAGAAGTAAACGACAACTTCGATAAATATATTGCAAAATTTAAAGCAGATCCAAATACTTTTAAACCAATTATAGATATTATTGGCAGCGATTTTCAATACATTACACAATGTAAAAAACCACAAGGATTTTTTGGTGCTTTAGGTGATACAGCTAAAACAATGGCAACTGGTGTTGTTGTAGAAAATACAAATTATCATTTACTAGTAATTCAAGATAATAAATTGCACTATATAGAATACAATGATGACACAAAAAAATCGGCAGAACATTTTGAGTTTGATAAAAACAGCATCTCTAACTTAAAATTTGAAAAAGGAAAACTAACCGATAATTTAAAACAAAGCATGTCTTTTAAATTAGAAGGTGGTGGAAGAAGTGGTGATAGCACAGATAATAGTGATATGTACAAACTTACATTTACTTCTAACGATAAAACATACGAATTTTTTGTTTACGATTTAATTAAAGTTGGTGATGGATTTGATGTTGAAAATAAAGTTGGCGGAATGGGACTTAACCAAACAGTTGATGATGTGGTAAGAGGTCAGCTAATACCAATAAGATTAGCTGATGAATTCTTTAAAAATATAGTAAACTTTCATAGCTAATACGAAGTATTATCCGAAAATAATTATAAAAAGAATTATTTATATCGTTATAACAGAATAAAACCATTCAATAAATATTTTTAATTAAAACTATAAACCTAAAACAACCTTTTTACAGAAGGTAAGCAATACAAATAGAAAGTTTTTGCTTACCTTCGTTCGTTTTATCAAAAAATACAAAATAATGAAAAAAATAATTTTTATTTCAACAGCAATCATCACTCTAATTTTTACAAGTTGTGGTGTAGATAAAACAACTTACAACGATAAAATTGTAACTGCACATACTGCTCTATTAGAAATTAATCAAAATGTTGCAAACAACTTTGAAAACTATTTAGGAAAACCAGAACAAAAAGATGCTTTTGTAAAATTTATAGACGAATCTCTAGCAAAAATGCAAGAAAGCAAAAAAACAATAGAAGATTTAAAACCAATTGAAGACGAAGGCATGAGAGACAAATTATTAGAAATGTATGACACCTATACCAAAACACTAGAATTGTATAAATCAAAAGCAGATATAATTACTAACGATGCTAATTATGACAATGTAGTAGAATTATACAACGACGAACTGGAGAAAATTCAAAAACTAGATACAGAAATTAAAATAATGCAAGAACAATTTGCTAGTAAAAATAATATTCAACTAAAATAAATTTAAATTTCATGAAATCAATAATCACATTAGTATTCGCTTTATTTTTAACAATTAACTATGCAGAAGCAAAGGCAAGAATTCCAGTATGCATTCCTTGCGAAAAAATAAGTAAAGTACAAGACATTCCAACATCAGAAAATGTAAAAGATGAGTTTGGTAAAGACTTACACTTGGGTTATTTCTATAAAGAATATGGAATTGTCTTTGTTCCAGCTTGGATTTCAGACGGAAGATATGTATTAACCAATGAAGCACAAGACACTTATTACGATCTAACCGATGAAGACAAAACTTATTTACAAGAACAACTAAAAGTAGAATTATCAAAAAATCCACTCTCCTTTTGGAAAAAAATTGGTGGAAAATTAGTCTATCTCGTATTAATTGGTTTACTTGTTTGGGGAAATATTCCTAGTAAAGAAAACGATTAAATTATGAATACTAAAAATATATTTTTAATACTATTGTCTTTTTTGTCGTTCAGTGTATTCTCACAACAAAATAATGAAGAATGGATTAGCACTAAAGCAACGATTAAAAACATTGAAACAAAACGCTCTGGAAGAAAAGCAAGAGCATATGCAACAGTTTCATTTACTACAAATAACAATGAACCAATCGAAACCATGGTAGAACTAATTCGTATTCCATTTATAGGAACACTAAAATCTATTGGCGACGAAATTACAGTTAATTACAATCCAACCAATCCAGCACTAGCAGCAACAGATAGTGGTAAATTTATTTCTAAATATGGCATGTATATACTCATTCTACTTGGAGTTATTTTTTCTGCAAAAACAATGCTTTCTGTAAGAAAAGAACAAACTTAAGTTTATTAAAACCTCATCAACAAATTGTATATTTAACTGATGAAAGAACTAAATATAGCGTACTATAAAACATTAGCAGAACAATTGGTATTTATTAGTACTTTTTTAGGTGGTGTTTCTGCTACTATTTTAGGTACACTTATTGCCTTTCAATTAGATAATAAAATTGTAAGAGCAATGGTTATTGGATTATCAATAGCAGCAGTATTTTTTATTGTAGCAGTGTTTGGTATGAATAAAATTCAAATAATATTAGCACCAAACTCGCCATACCAAAGCAAACTAGAACTACTACATTATCCTAGATTGGTTGGCGGTCTGTCTTTTATTATTGGTATCTATGCACTACTTGCCGTTATTAGTTTGTCTGGTTGGATTAAATCAAAAGCTATTGGTATAACTACAACTATTATTAGTATTATTGCTGGAATATTAATTTTTACATTAATATAAAATAATTTAAATCTTTTCTAGAATACTAATAATCGTACGATATACTTTTTCCAATTGATTTTTGCTAATAACATATGGTGGAAATATGTAGATGGTATTACCAAGTGGTCGCAATAAAACACCACTTTTTAGACTCTCTTTATAAAACTGTTCTTTTACAGTACTAAAATAGCCATCATCATTTTGTGCTATTTCAAAAGCAACAATAGTACCTAACTGTCTTAAGTTGCTAACTATACTAAATTCTTTTAGCTGATTTTTTAACTCACTTTGCCAATCTACTAGCATTTTTATAGTTGATTGATTTTCTTGTAGCAACTTTATACTTGCATTGGCTGCTGCACAAACAATTGGATTTGCAGTATAAGAATGTCCATGAAAAAGTGTCTTCATTCTGTCTGATGATAAAAATGCATTGTAAATATTAATGGTACACGAAGTAATTCCCAAAGGTAAAAATCCACCAGTAATTGCTTTCGACAAACAAAATATATCTGGTTGATGTTCTAGATAATCACAAGCAAAATGCTTACCAGTTCTACCAAAACCAGTCATCACTTCATCTGCAATACACAAAATATTATTGACTTTACAAGTAGCTATAATTTTATCTAAATACTTGGCTTCATACATTTTCATTCCAGCAGAACCTAAAATTAATGGCTCAAAAATAAAAGCTGCAATAGTTTCATTTTCAGTACATTGATTGACTTTACTTAAAATATCACTTAAATTATTTTCATTAGGTAATGGAAGCTGTATTACTTCAAATAAATTATCGTAAAATGGTGTAAAAAAAGTAGATTTACCTACAGACATCGCACCAAATGTATCACCATGATAAGCATTTTCAAAACACAGAATTTTGTTTTTCTTCTTTCCTCGATTGTACCAATATTGAATAGCCATTTTTAGTGCAACTTCTACAGCAGTAGAACCATTATCAGAAAAAAATACTTTAGCTTGATGATTTGGCAATATATTCACTAAGTTTTCAGCTAGCACTACTGCTGGTTGATGTGTAAATCCAGCAAAAATAACATGTTCCAATTCATCTACTTGCTGTTTAATTGCATTGGCTATCGTTGGATTAGCGTGTCCGAAAGCATTTGTCCACCACGAAGCAATAGCATCTATATATTCGTTGCCATCAACATCGTACAACAAAGCACCTTTTCCTTTTTTTATAGCAATAATCTCTGTATCTAAAGCGTGTTGCGTAAACGGATGCCAAATATACTTATGGTCTAATGTCCACCAATCCATTATAAAATAGTTTTAAATTGTTCTGCTTGAGTTTGGATAAACTGCTTGTCTAGTTGTTTGGTAAACGGAATGTATCCTATTTTTTTGACATTGGTATGTGCTACGATAAAAGCTTCAGAAGACTTCACCTCATCTCCTACAAAAATAATTCCTATAATATCAATATTGGCTTGTTGTAGTGTTTGAATCGTCATAATACTATGATTGATGCTGCCTAAATAATTATTAATTACCACCACCACTGGTACTTTAAGCTGAATAATTAAATCGATGTTTAAATACTCATTATTGATAGGAGAACAAAGTCCACCAGCACCTTCAATAATTAAAGTATTACTTGAATTTTCAATTGTAAAACTTTGAATATCAATAATTATATCTTCAATTTGTGCTGCATAATGTGGACTAGCAGCAGTTTGTAATTCATAAGTAGATGGAATAATTTGTACATCAAAATCAACCAAGCTTTTAATAGTATCGCTATCTGTTTGGTGTAAATCGCCAGCTTGAATAGGTTTCCAATAATCTGCTTTAA
Source organism: Chitinophagales bacterium (assembly GCA_020636535.1). Taxonomy (NCBI): domain Bacteria; kingdom Pseudomonadati; phylum Bacteroidota; class Chitinophagia; order Chitinophagales; species Chitinophagales bacterium. The sequence goes on along the minus strand of JACJXT010000011.1, from coordinate 1,603,473 downwards.
AAGCTTCTACCAAGCAAGCCGAAGCAACTGTTTTTCCAATATTAGTATGAATTCCTGTTACAAAAATTTTATTAGTCATAACCAACAACGAAGATACGCTTATTTTTTAGTAGGAATTAATTTACTAAAAGAATAGATAGAGCTTCTTGGCTTCACTCAGAATGACAATCACATAATGATTAAATGACTATTTTTCGCCAATCATATCTTCTGGTCTTACCCATTCATCAAATTCTTCTGGTGTAAGATAACCTAAAGCAACTGCTGTTTCCTTAAGTGTTTGTCCGTTTTTATGTGCTGTTTGTGCTATTTCGGCTGCTTTATAATAACCAATTTTAGTATTTAAAGCAGTAACTAACATTAAAGAGTTGTTCAAGTTTCTTTGAATATTCTCTTTAATTGGTTCAATACCAACAGCACAATTGTCGTTAAACGATACGCAAACATCAGCAATTAATCTAGCACTGTGCAAAAAGTTATAAATCATTACTGGTTTAAAAACATTCAATTCAAAATGTCCATTACTTCCTGCTACATTTATAGCTACATCATTACCTAAAACTTGAGCAGACACCATAGTCATTGCTTCGCATTGTGTAGGATTTACTTTTCCTGGCATAATAGAACTGCCTGGTTCATTATCTGGAATATGAATTTCTCCAATACCACATCTTGGTCCAGAAGACAACATTCTAATATCATTACCAATTTTCATTAAAGAAACGGCTACGGTTTTCAAAGCACCATGAGCTTCTACAATGGCATCGTGTGCTGCTAGTGATTCAAATTTATTTGGAGCTGTTACAAATGGTAAACCTGTAAGTTGTGCAATGTGTTTTGCTACATTTACTGCATATCCTTTTGGTGTATTAATACCAGTTCCAACAGCAGTTCCACCTAAAGCTAATTCAGACAAATGTTCAAACGAATTTTTAATGGCTTTAATACCATGTGTTAACTGTGCTGCATAACCAGAAAATTCTTGACCAAGCGTTAATGGCGTAGCATCCATAAAATGTGTACGACCAATTTTTACGACATCTTTAAAATCTTTTGATTTTTGTAGTAGTGTATCTCTTAGCTTTTCGATGCCTGGAATAGTTTTTTCTACCAAAATTTTATAAGCAGCAATATGCATTGCAGTAGGAAATGTATCATTAGATGATTGTGATTTATTGACATCATCATTTGGATGAACTACTTTCTTTTCATCCGTTAATTGTCCACCATCAATAACATGAGCTCTGTATGCAATAACTTCATTTACATTCATATTAGATTGAGTACCAGAACCAGTTTGCCAAACCACCAAAGGAAATTGGTCGTTTAGTTTTCCAGCTAAAATTTCATCACAAACCTGAATGATTAATTTTTCTTTGTGTTCATCTAAAACACCAGCTTCAAAATTAGTAATAGCAGCTGCCTTTTTTAAATAAGCAAATGCCTCAATAATTTCTTTTGGCATTTTGTTGATGTCTTGAGCAATTTTAAAGTTGTGAATAGATCGTTGCGTTTGAGCTCCCCAATAAACATTAGCAGGAACTTCTACTTTTCCCATTGTGTCTTTTTCAATTCTGAATTCCATTATCTATTATTTTATATTATTAATTATATTTTATCCAGCCATTAAAACTTGTTTAAATTTAAGTTTGTCATTACTATCTTTTTTGAAATTATAGATTGCTGCACTTTCTAATGCATCTTCGTTGTCTTCGCTTGGTGGATAAGTTGCATTGACTGAAATATCTAAATTGCCTTCTGCTTCATCAGTATACACATAGACAGAATAGTCTGCATTATCATTTGGTAAATGAAAAATTTTAGATTGAGCTACATTTTTTTCTTTTAATTCCTCTATTGAAATTTCACCTAATGCTTTAATCACTTTTTTATCAAAAAGATTAGCAATGTTATTTTCAAAGTCTTTTTGTAGTGTAATATCTCCTACAATTTTGCTTGTAGTCGTAAATTTAAGCACTTCTTCTAGTCCAATCGCTTGATTGTCTGTTAATGGAAAATCAAAAAAAGTAGTAATTAATTTTGGATTTTGTGATGCTAATGCCAATCGTAATCTATTAAACTGACTATAAACATCGTTTTTAACATCATTAGTCGTTTCAACAAATGTTGTAGTAGATGAATCTGCTGGCACTTCTGTTACATTCTCTGCGTTTTTTTCGGGTTGATTCGGTTTACAACTCACCAAAAATCCAACAATAGAAAAAAGAACAATATATTTTTTCATATTACTTTCCTTTAAAGTCTGGTTTTCTTTTTTCTAAGAAAGCTTGAACACCTTCTTTTACATCTTCTGTAGTAAAAATAGTAGCAAATGCATCTACTTCAGTATCAAAACCATTTTTGCTATTATCGAAATAAGCATTAGTACATTCAATTACTTTTTGAATGGCAATTGGTGCTTTAGTTGCAATTTTATCTAAAATATTGGTAGCTTTTGTTAATGCATCTGCTTTATTATCTTCTACATAATTAACCAAACCTAATTGTAGTGCCGTTTGAGCATCAATCATATCTGTAGTAAGATGTAACTCTAATGATTTAGCTTTTCCAATATATTGAATTAAGCGTTGTGTACCTCCATAACCTGCAATAATACCTAAATTAATTTCTGGTTGACCAAATTTTGCATTAGCTGTAGCAATTCGCATATGACATGCCATAGACAACTCGCAACCACCACCAAGAGCAAAGCCATTTACTACAGCAATTACTGGTTTTGGCATTTGTTCAATCTCAAAGAAAATATCATGTCCTCTTTGTGCTAAAGCTTTAGCTTCATCAACAGAAAGTCCTTGAAACTCGCTAATATCTGCACCAGCTACAAAGGCCTTCTCTCCTGCTCCAGTTAAGATAATGCCTCTAACCGTATCATCATTTTTAGCTTGTTGAAATGCTTGTTGAATTTCTACAATTGTTGCTCCATTTAAAGCATTGAGTTTGTCTGGACGATTAATAGTAATAGTAGCAATATGATTATTGATTTCGTATAGTAAATTTTCAAAGTTCATCTTTAGTCTATTTAATTAAAAATATTCAATATAATACTTGGATAAATTCCGAATAAAATATTTAATGCGATTAATAGTATAATTCCAATTTTGTTGAGCCAATTAATTTGAATTGGTGTTTTGCTTGCTTCATCTGTAGTTTGATACATGGTAATGACTACTCTTAAATAATAAACTACTGCAATTACAGAAGCTAAAATTGCTACAACAGCTACCCACAGTTTTCCTGATAAAATCAAATTACTTAAAATAAAATATTTAGCAAAAAATCCTGCTAAAGGTGGAATTCCTGCCATCGACAGTAAAGCCGTTGTCATACCAATTGCCAATAAAGGATTTCTAAAAGCCAAACCTTTATATCCATCTATCGTTTCGTCTATATTGTTTTCGTTGGTTTTTGCCATTATCCAAAATGCTAATAAACCAGATAAAGCATAAGCTGCAAAATAATATGCTGCAACGCTATTAACATTATAGTTTAAATAGGTGAACGATAATAGTACGAATCCTGCGTGACTAATACCAGAATATGCTAAGAGCTTTTTAATGTTGGTTTGTGTTAAACCTATAATATTTCCTACTACGATAGATAATACAGCAACTAACAATACAATGTTTACATATATTAAATTTAGACTTCCAAATAAAATAACAAAAACTCTAAACGCTGCTGCTAAGAAAATAATTTTTACAATTACTGCCATGAATGCTGTAAATGGTGTTGGAGCACCTGCATAAGCATCTGGTGACCAAAAATGAAATGGTACTGCTGCTACTTTTACTGCAAAGGTGAAAAAGATTAAAATCAATCCGAAGTAGAGTAATTGAATATTAATACTGTTGGACAATTGAACCATTAGTCCAATAAATCTAGTTTCGAAAGTACCTGTTGTTCCATAAATTAAAGCAATACCTAACAACATAAAACAACTGGCAAACGAACCTATAATAAAGTATTTGAACGCTGCTTCGTTTGACCATAAATCTCTTTTATTAGAACCTACCATAATATAGACTGGAATAGATACTATTTCTACACCTAAAAAAAGCATGGTAAAGTTGACTTGAGCTACTAGAACAACTCCACCAACTAACACAAATAAAGACAAAGCAATAAAATCAGATAGATGTTGTGCTTTATTTAAATAATTGATGTGCATGATTATCCAACACAAAGTAGCAAATGAAAGTATGATGATGTTTGTCCAAGCAGTAATATCAAAGAAAAGCATTTTGGTAAATGCATTAGGATTTGCTGTTTGTTGTTCACTTAACACTTGATGTTTGATAGCATAAATCTCTGAAAATGAAATTCCTATTACAGCAAGCAGACCAATAGTTACTACTGGTAATATTAGTTTTCTTAAATGAACTACTTCTAGCAACATTGTTGCTATACCCAAACCTACTATTAACAATAATACATTCACTATTCTACTTTAATTTATTGATGCTTGTACAATTTGAATTAAACATTTTACTTCTTCGTGCGATATTTTTAAGATTATATCAGGAAAAATTCCCAAAATAAAAATCAAACTACTAATAACGACTAATATAGCTGTTTCTTGTTTGCTTATTGCTTTAAACTGACTAACTAAGTCGTTTGCTTTTCCATTCATGATTTGATGATAGGCACGCAACATATACACTGCACCAAAAATAATGGTTAATCCTGCTACAAATGCTAAAATTACATTATAAGAGAAAATACCAAATAGCAACAAGAATTCTCCTACAAAACTACTGGTTAATGGTAAAGCTACACTCGCCAATAAAACGATTAAAAATAAAACGCTAAATAATTTGTCTTTATTTCTAATTCCTTCAATGTTTTCCATTTCATCTGTTTGTAATCTATTGATGATAATATCTGCAATAAAGAATAAACCAATTGCTACTATACCATGTGAAAACATTTGAAATATTGCTCCTTGTATAGCATGTAAGTTAAATGCTAAAATACCAGCAGCAATTAAGCCAACATGCGACATAGATGTATATGCTAATAATCGTTTGAAATTTTTCTGTGCAATTGCCATTAATGCAGCATATACTACACTAATAACGCTAATCAATATCAATACAAAACTATATTTTTGCCAAGCCAATGGTGCTAAAGGCAACATCCATCTTAACATTCCAAATAAACCCATTTTTAGCATAATACCAGACAACAACATTGTACCTTGTGTTGGTGCATTAACATAAGTATCTGCTTGCCAAGTGTGTAGTGGAAATATTGGTATTTTTATAGCAAATGCTAGGTACAAACATACCAATACAATAATCTGATTGTTTAATGATAGTTTAGATGCTGTGTAGTAAATCGCATCCATATCGAAAGATGGTGTATTGCTGTGTAGCACAATAAAAATTAAAGCAACAAGCATAAACAAACTTCCAAAAAGTGTATATAAGAAGAATTTTAGTGTGATTTGTTGCCTTCCATCTCCACCATATAATAAACATATAAAGTAGATTGGTATTAAAGCTAATTCCCAAAAAACATAAAATAACAAAGCATCTTTAGCTAAAAAGACACCTATTAAAGCACTTTGCATGATTAATGCTAATGTATAGAACGCTTTGTGATTGGAAATACTTCTGTTAAAACTCGACCAAATTATTAAAGGTAGTGTAATAGCTGTTAATAAAATCAACACTAAATTAATACCATCAATATTCAAATGAAAAGCAGCACCAAATTGTGGAATCCATTCATAGTTCCAATTGAATAATGGATTGGTTGGATTATTTGTAAATAGCTTATAAATATATCCTACCACTAACAATTCAGCAACTGTACCAACTAAAGCAATATACTTACTTATTTTTTCTGAGCTTAATTGTGATAAAGCAGCAAACAACAGTGGTAATATGACTAATATTAAAGCAAGCATTATTTAGCGATGAGTTCTAACAGTTGAAAATATTTTACAGATATGATGAGTACAATGGCTATAACAATAGTAATTAAGTAATAACTTAAGTTTCCGTTTTGTGTTAGCTTAAATATCTCTGATAATCTTTTTACACTTTTAGCCATGGTATTGATAAAACCATCTAAACCTAATTTCTCAAAGAATTGGTACAACAGTTGTGCTAAGCTATCAATAGGTTTTACAATTACAATATCATACAATTCATCGATATAATATTTATGATAGATGACTTGTTTGCCTAAAGACATTTCGGTTTCTTCTTTTGATGGAATGCTTTCTTTCTTAACAAATAATTGCCAAGCGATGTAAACCATTATTGCAATTAAAACCAAAGTTATTGCCATTAATGCTAACTCCGTATTCAGTCCAATATGAAATTCTTGTTGACTGATATTATGTAATAAGAAATGATCAATGCCATTACTAAAGTTGAGTAGTTTACCTAATTCGTGTGGAAATCCAATAAATCCACCTACAACAGATAAAACAGCTAATACCAACAAAGGAATAGTCATAGATTTTGGTGATTCGTGTACATGAATTTCTTGTGCGTTTGTACCTCTAAATTTTCCATGAAAAGTTAAGAAGTATAATCTGAACATATAGAAAACAGTCATTAAAGAAGCCAGTAAACCTAAAACAAATAATACCTTATGCCCTTCAAAAACTGAAGCCAAGATTTGATCTTTAGAGAAAAATCCAGCTAAAGGTGGAATACCAGAAATAGCAATAGTACCTATTAAAAATGTTTTGTGTGTAATTGGCATTTTAGATTTTAAACCACCCATACTTCTAATATCTTGCTCACCACTCATACCATGAATAACACTACCAGCACCTAAGAACAACAATGCTTTAAAAAATGCGTGCGTTACCACATGAAATACACCAGCAGTATAAGCACCAACACCTAATGACAAGAATATTAATCCTAATTGGCTAACTGTAGAATAAGCCAATACTTTTTTAATATCATTTTGAAAGATAGCAATTGTTGCAGCCAATAATGAAGTACTAACACCTATAATAGCTATAAAATTTGATGTAATTGGTGCAGCATTAAACAACACACTACATCTTGCTACTAAATAAATACCAGCTGTTACCATTGTTGCTGCGTGAATTAAAGCAGAAACTGGTGTTGGACCAGCCATTGCATCTGGTAACCAAGTATATAAAGGAATTTGAGCCGATTTTCCCATTGCACCTACAAAAAGTAAAAGTGTAATAGCAGTAATTAATCGCCCATTTGTAATAATAATATCGTTGCTTGAAAAGATATCAGTAAAAATAATAGAGCCAAAAACACCAAAGCATAGAATGATTCCTAACAAGAAACCTAAATCGCCAATTCTATTCATAATGAATGCTTTGTTGGCAGCACTACTATATGCTTTGTTTTGATACCAAAATCCAATCAACAAATAAGAACAAAGTCCAACGCCTTCCCAACCAATAAACATAATTAAGAAATTATTGCCCATTACCAGCAATAACATAAAGAAAATGAATAAATTAAGATAAGCAAAGAAACGGTTATAGTCTTTTTCTTCGTGCATGTATCCAGTAGAATAGATGTGTATTAGACAACCAATTCCTGTTATAATAACTAAAAATGTAACTGTTAAATTATCGACTAAAAAGCCGAAAGGAATGTATAAGTTTTCAATATTTATCCAATCGAAAAGATTGACCGTTGTAGTAATTGGATTTGATAATTGCTGTATTAATAAATAAAATGATAATAGAAAAGCAATAGCAACGCTTCCTGGAGCTAAATAGGTAGTAATTGATTTTGGCAATTTTTTTCCAGCTAAAGCTATAATTAAGAAGCTCAGTAACGGCAACAAAGGTATGATTGCTATGATTTTCTCCATTATCCGTTAATTTGATTTAATTTACTACTATCTACCGAACCTGTATTTCTATAAATTACCATTAGAATAGCCAAGCCAACAGCAACTTCTGCCGCAGCCACTACCATGATAAAAAATACAAATACTTGTCCACCACCATCTCCTAAATATCTTGAAAATGCTACCATTAATAAATTAACTGCATTCAACATCATTTCTATACACATGAACATAATAATAGCATTTCTTCTTACAATAACACCTAAAGCACCAATAGCAAATAGTATTAAGCTTAAGTAGATGTAATATTGAATAGATATGCCAGTAATTACTTCGTTCATTATGATAAATTCTTTTTACTTAAAAATACTGCTCCAATCATAGCAGATAAAAACAATACTGCTGCAATTTCAAATGGCAAAGCGTAATCTGTATATAATATTTTACCTAAGTTTTCTACTAAACCTACTTGTGTAAATTGCGAACTGCCTTGTAAATTATTGCCTACGCCTTGTAGTGCCAACACTAATGAAATTAATAATAAACCAGCAGATAATGCTCCTATAAACTTAGTAATATTTCGTTTGCTAAAATGTTGGTGTTTATTGAGATTCAACATCATGATAACATATAAAAACAATACCATAATAGCTCCTGCATATACTATAATGTGTACTGCTGCTAAAAATTGAGCATTTAATAGAAAATAATGACCCGCAATTGCAAAAAAAGTAACTATTAAATACAATACACTATGAATTGGATTTTTCTCAATAACTACTAAGATTGCAGAAAATATAGCAACAAAAGACAAAAACCAAAAAAGCATTGCTGTAATTCCCATTAATGATTTTCATTTTTTTTGTTAATCAATTTGTCATCAGCAGTTTGGTTGTGATAGTGAAATTTGTTTTGTTTAAACAATTCCATTTCTAAAGACTGTCTTTGGCTTACATCTACTCTATCGTCTATTGGTTCAACTAATTTATCTTTACCATAAACCATTCTTTTTCTATCTGTATCTACAGGCACAATTCTATCGGTTAAGAAAATAGCTTCTTTAGGACAAGCTTCTTCACACAAACCACAGAAAATGCATCGTAGCATATTAATTTCGTAGGTAGCTGCATATTTTTCTTCTCGATATAGTCTTTCTTCACCTTTTTTTCTTTCCGCAGCATCCATAGTAATTGCTTCTGCTGGACAAGCAACTGCACATAAACCACAAGCAGTACATCTTTCAGCACCAATTTCATCTCGCTTTAAAACATGTTGTCCACGATATATTTTAGCCAATTCTCTTTTTTGCTCTGGATATTTTATAGTAGCAGATTTCTTAAAGAAATGCTTTAAGGTTATTGTCATACCTTGCGTAATAGCAGGAAGATATAACTTTTCTGCAAAAGACATTTCTTTTTTTACAACTACTTTTTTTCTATTGGTTAATGTTAATGCCATTTAGAATAATTGATTAAAAAAGTGAAACAATTCTGAACGCATCATTACTAAACCTGTAATTAATATATTGGCAATAGCTAAAGGCAATAAGACTTTCCAACCTAAATTCATCAGTTGGTCGTATCTAAATCTTGGAAGTGTCCATCTTATCCACATAAAGAAGAAGATAAAGAAAAATACTTTACCAAAGAAAAATATTACTTGAACTATTGTTAGCCAATTTCCATCTAAAGGTATATGTTGTTGAAAAGGAAGATTATATCCACCAAAATATAAAGAAGCAATAAAAGCAGATGAAATGAAAATGTTGATGTATTCTGCAAAGAGATAGAAACCTAATTTCATAGAAGAATACTCAGTATGATAACCACCAACTAATTCCGTTTCGCATTCAGGTAAATCGAAAGGAGCTCTGTTTAATTCTGCAAAAGCACAAATTAAAAAGATTAAAAAACCAAGAGGTTGTAAAAAGATGTTCCAAAGTCCACTTTGTTGTTTAACAATATCACCCAATGAAAGTGAGCCAGTTGTCATGATTAAAGCTACCAAAGCTAAACCCATAGCTAACTCATAACTAATCATTTGTGATGATGCTCTTAAAGCTCCCATTAAAGAATATTTATTATTAGACGCCCAACCACCAATCATAATTCCATAAACACCAAATGATACTACAGCAAATACATATAATATAGCAATATTGATATCTGCAATTTGTAGTGGAAATTCGTGCCCTGCAATTGTTAAAGAACCACCCCATGGAATTACCACACCAGTCATACAAGCAGTAAGCATTGCTAAACAAGGACCAAGAATAAATAAAAACTTGTTGGACATAGCAGGAATAATCTCTTCTTTCATGAACATTTTGAGTCCATCTGCTAAAGGTTGCATTAAACCAAAAGGTCCAGCTCTATCAGGTCCAACTCTATCTTGCATAAAAGCAGCGATTTTTCTTTCTGCATAAGTAGAATAAGCCGCAATACCTAATGCTATTGCAAATACAATAATCACTAAAATCAGCTTATACAACAAAAAAATCTCCATGCTTTATTTTATATTATTTGGATTTAGTGGCCCTTCGCCTAAATCGGCTTTTTGACCTTCCAACATTTTTACTTTAGTTTGATGTAATTTAACTTGTTGATTGTATTCATAATTGTTTTGAGCAATTACAGAATAATGAGCAATTTTACTTGGTCCTTCGATAGTCCAATCGCTTACTTTCTTTTTATCAAAACGACACGAATTGCAAATAAATTCTTCCACTTCTCCCCATCTATCTTTACGAGCTGTAACTCTGAGTACATCTTCGCCTTTCATCCACAAACGCACTTTGCCACTACATTTATCGCAATCTCTATGAGCATCTAATGGTTTAGTAAACCATACTCTGCTTTTAAAACGAAAAGTTTTATCGGTTAAAGCCCCAACAGGACAAACATCTATTACATTTCCAGAAAAATCGTTATCGATAACATTCTCTATATAAGTAGAGATTTCGGCATGGTCTCCTCTATTAATTACACCATGTACTCTTTTATCGGTCAATTGGTCGCATACTTTTACACATCTATAGCAAAGAATACATCTATTCATGTGTAATTTGATTTTGTCGCCGATATCTTGTGGTTCGAAAGTTCGCTTTCTGAAATCAAAACGCGTTTTTTCTTCACCATTATCGAAACTTAAGTCTTGTAAATGACATTCGCCAGCTTGATCGCACACTGGACAATCTAATGGATGATTAATTAACAAAAACTCTACCACACCATCTCTTGCTTCTACAATTTCTGGAGAAGTTAAGTTACGCACAATCATACCGTCCATAACTGTTGTTCTACAAGAAGCCACAGGTTTTGGCATAGGTCTTGGATCTTTTTCAGAGCCAGCTTCTACTTTTACAATACAAGTTCTACAATAACCACCTGTAGTTTTTAATTTAGAGTAATAACACATAGTTGGTGGAGCACAATGGGTATTGTACTTTTCATCAATCATTCTAGCTGCTTGTAGAATGGTAGTTCCTTGAGGAACTTCTATGGTAATATCGTCTATAGTTACCTTAAGCATTTACAGAGTGCAAATGTACAAACGATTATACAAAGTAACATTATTTTACGAATAAATATTTTCCACGATTTGTGAAAACTGAACATTGAGTGATTGTTATCCATTTTTACCCCAAATTGTGCATTATACTAATTAGCATTCAAAATTGGTTTATTCTTTTGCTCTTCTGAACGCTAATTAGGATTACTTCATTTTGCTTCTTAACTATATTTTATTATTTCTTCGTCTTCTTCTAATAAATAAATAAGCTACTAGAATAATAATCAATATAAAAGCCCAAAGTCTTACTACACCTAAGATAAAATATAAAATGCCTTTCCAACCTTCTACAAAGCTTTTACCTAATTCGCCGAAAAAGCCAATTGGTGCTGCTGTGGTTTCGTAAAAGCGTATATAGAATGTTGAGTACTCTATTCTATCGTTTAAGTATTTTAATCTTCCTTCAGCTGACTCAATATCGTTTCGTACAATATTTAATTCTTGCTCTACTTCTAGTAAATCGCTTACTTTATTGGCTTTCTTTAAAATTTCGAGATAACGATTTTCTAACTCTTTTTTAGTTTTAATTCTAGTCTGAACATCGATATATTCTTCAGTTACATCTTGAACTTGAATGTTTTTCTCGTCAAATCTTTTATAGTTTTTTTCTACACTATTTAAAAATACATCGAACTGGTTGGTTGGCAATCTAACTTCTATGTAATTGGTAATGGAATACTCGTCTTTAGTTTGATTGTCTCTAGCAACATAACCATTTAATTTTTTGGTCTGCTCTTGAATAAACTGATTGGTTTTTTCAATGCTATTGGTTTCAAAAGTTAAATGCCCTTCTTTTATTAGCTTTCTTGTAATTTTTTGTTGATGTTGATTCTTGCTTGCTCCTTCAGTTGAAACATCTTTTGCATCCATAGTAGAACTTTTATTTTTCAATACAGTTGTTTCTTCAACTGCATCAGAAACAACTTCTTCTACCATTTCTGCTTCAGCAATAGACATATCTACAGAAACTTCTTTTGCTTCTTCACTTTTAGATTTGCAAGCAGTAAATCCAATAATAATAGTAATAGCTGTTATAATAACAACTAACTGTGTTAATCTTATTTTTTCCATTTTTGGTTGGTTTGGTTAGTATAAATAACTGAAAAACAAGTGTATATATTATAAAAAAATTGTGATAAATTGTTAATTTCGGTATCATCAGCATTTTTAATTCGTATATCCTAATACTTAAACTAACTTTTCTTCTTAAGTATAATTCTAAACTTAGTTCCTTTATTAATTACTGATGACTGTACAAATATTTTTCCATAATGATACTCTTCAATAATTCTTTTAGTTAGAGTTAAACCTAAGCCCCAACCTCTTTTTTTTGTAGAGAAACCTGGACTAAAAACTTTCTTAAAATTAGCTTTATCTATTCCTTTTCCAGTATCGCTAATATCAACATACCAAAAATTGTCTTTATCATAAATTAGCAATTCAATTTTGCCTTTATTTCGCATGGCATCTAAGCTATTTTTTAGTAGATTTTCAAACACCCAAGCCATCAACTGTTCATTCGCTTCAATATAGGCACTACCTTCTGTAGTATCCTTTACTATAATTTGGATTTGATGTGCTGCTCTCAATCGCATATAAGCTGCAGTATCTTGAACAATATCAATTAGATTAATAGTTTGTAATTCTGGTGGCGAACCTATTTTAGAAAAGCGTTTAGCAACTAATTCAAGTCGATCAATATCTTTCTGCATCTCATCAATCATAAAAGCATCATCTTCATGCGTTAGTTTATCTTTTAAAATTTCAATCCAAGCAGCCAATGAAGACAAAGGCGTACCTAATTGATGTGCTGTTTCTTTTGCCAAACCAACCCACACTTGATTTTGTTCGGCTCTACGAGAAGCTGCAAAAGCAGTAAAGCTGATAATAAAAAACAAAGTCACTAGTAATAGTTGATAAAAAGGATACTGTTTAACTTGTTTTAATAGTTTAGAATCTTTATACAATAAATATTGTTGCTCAGAATCTTCTATATCTATTTGAATATATTGATGTTTTTTAAATAAATTACCTAATAACTTATTGGTATAAGTAGAATCTAAAATCTTAGCACTATCAATATTTTTAAACCCTAGCAATTCTTTTTCTTGATTAATCCAAATAATAGGAATTTTATCATTCTCTTTAATAGCTTCAATGGCCATTTGTAATTCTTGCTCAGATGCTTCCATATCATTAATGGTTTTATAGGCATTGGCAAGGTTTTCTGCATTTACAATCTCTTGATTAGCAATTTGTTTTGCTAATTTTTGAGTATACCACAAAGAAAACAAAACAATTAATAAAGCAAAAAGCAAAAGCAATTGCTTCCATTTCAAATATTTACTTTGAAAATTCATTAGGATAAAGATAAAAAACTAAATAAAATTTATGTTAACCGTTTTGTTTTTTAAAACTAATTTCTATCTTTGCAATCGCTTTTAGCAAAAGGGCGTATAGCTCAGCTGGTTCAGAGCACCTGCCTTACAAGCAGGGGGTCCGCGGTTCGAATCCGTGTACGCCCACACCCAAAAAGCACTTACTTAAAACAGTAAGTGCTTTTTTATTTATATATAGTTTGTATAAAATAATATTATGCATAATTTTACAATATATTATTTCTATAAATTTAAAGGTCTATTTCCATAAGTACAAATTTAAAAATTTGAAACAACTTTTAATACAATAGACCTCTTTTATAATTAGCACACTTTAAAGTAGTGCATTCTAAAAGAGACACTGCAATAATAAACCTGAGTTTGAGTTGAAAAAATAGTGTTTATCAATAATATAGATTTAAGCAGATTTTAAAGGTGATACAGCTACGCTGTATTTTATAAATTTTATATCATTTCTAATAAGGTTGAAGTGCTACGCACTTATTAAGTTACTAAAGTATGCAACTAGTAAAATATAAATCAACTACTTATAATATTTTGGGTGTTTTTAAAACCGAACTCAGGTTAATAATAAGACTATTTAAACTTATTGCAGCGTTCTCTTACGAGAGACTTCTGCTATGAAGTAAAAAAAGCAAGAAAATGTATACCTAAAATCTATTATACAAGAGGTCTAATATGATAAAGTTAACAGTGGAAAAACCTTCATCACACAGACATACTAATTGGGACACTACCAATATATTACTTTATTATAGTACGATTTTTTTGGAATGAGAATCAAATGTACATAAATTACTTTACTACAATTCTATTAGCATTATTTCTATAGTATGTTATAATGGCTCAATCTAGCTTATCTCAATATTTTATATTTAAACTATATGGCAATCTGTATTGTGGTGATTCTAAGTCTTTTAGCTGATAAACTTCTTTTATGTTAGGAAATGTTTTGCTTAGTTTATTAATCATAATATTGTCTTCTTTGTCTTCATTTTTCATAAAAGAACTTAAAATAAAATCCATTGGGTCTTTGTCTTCTGGATAAAATTTTACAGTATAATTTTCCATTTTTGCTATTTTTTTAGCTTCATTTACTGCATCTTGTAATGTACCAATAGCATCTACCAAACCAATTGCTTTAGCATCAACACCACTGTACACTCTACCTTTTGCAATATTGCTTACTGTAGTACTGTCTAATTTTCTGCAGTCTGCTACTCTTTTCTTAAATCTTGTATACAATACATCAATGCTTCTTTGCATGGTTTGTTTTTCCTTTTCGCTCCAATCTCTAGTGAAAGATATATAGTCTGAATATGAATTTGTTTTTACTTCATCTGTAGTAATGCCTAATTTTTTATTGAGTAAATCTTCTACATTAAACAACATTGAGTATGCACCAATGGAACCAGTAATGGTATTTTCTTCTGCAAAAATTTTGTCGCTAGCACACGAAATATAATAACCACCACTTGCTGCATAATCGCCAAAAGAAACAACAATTGGTATATCTTTTTTAATTTCCAGTAGCTTATGCCAAATTTGTTCAGACGCAAAAGCACTTCCACCTGGTGAGTTGACACGTAAAACTAGTGCTTTAATTTTTTTATCTCTTACTTTGTCTTGAATATCTGTTAAAAGATTTAAATAAGTGATACTACCAACACTACCTTGTTCTTGCTCGCCATCTAAAATAGTACCTTCTGCAAACACTACAGCAATTTGTTGGTCGCTAGTTGGACTTTCTAACACTTTATTTATTTTATGATATTGATTATAACTAATTAAATTAACTTTTTCGCTTGGTTTATAACCCATTTTTTTCTTGATGTCGTTATAAAAATCATCTCTGTATTGCAAAGCATCAATCAAACCATATTTTAAAGCATCTTCGGCTAATGTAACTGATAAATTATCTGCTAACTGCTTTAAAGTTGCTTTATCTATTTTTCTTTTGTTAGATAAATTAGTTAAGTAACTATCGTATAAGTCATTTAATAATTCTGTTAATTGTAACCTATTTGGTTCACTCATTTGTTTTAAACGATATGATTCTGTAGCACTTTTAAACTCGCCTGCATAAAAAATCAAAGGTTCAATGCCTGCTTTTTCAAACAAACCAGTATAGTACATCGTCTCAAAAGCCAAACCATCAAACTCACAACTTGCAACTGGATTAATTACTGCTTTATCTGCAACTGATGCTAGTAAAAAAGTTTTTTGTGTTGGCATGTCGCTATACAAATACACTAATTTTTTAGACTTTTTGAAATCTTCAATTCCTTTCATCAACTGATTTAAGCTACTAAAACCAATAGACATTGCATCTACTTCTAATAAAATAGCTTTGATGTTTTTATCTGCTTTGGCTGTTTCTAATGCTTTTAAAATATCAAACAAACCAGTAGTATTTGGTCCTACAGAAAATAAGCCCATAGCATTGTAATTAGAAAACGGATTCTCATAAGTTCTGTCAGTAACTTCGCCTTCAATTTTTAAATGTAGTATAGAGTTGGCTTGTACTTTTGGTGCTTTTTTACTGCTTTTTCCAATTCCAAAAGACATGAAAAATAATATGATTATTATTAATGCTAAAATTGTTCCTAAGCAAGAACCAAATAATATTTTGAAAAATTGTTTCATCTTTATCTTTTATTTTGTGATAGATACAAAAATAGTTGTTATAATTGAATTATTATGATTATTAATCATGCATTTTTATTGTTAGGTAGCAATTTAGGTAATAGAAAATTATATTTGAATGCAGCAATTCAGTTGATACAAGCACGATGTGGTACTATTCAACAAGCATCTTCAATATATGAAACAGCAGCTTGGGGAAAATTGCATCAGCCAAAATATTTAAATCAAGTTGTAGTAATAGATACTTTTTTGAGTCCGTTTCAATTATTAAATCGATTGAAAAAAATAGAAAAACAATTAGGAAGAAAACACAAAAATTTATTAGCCAACAGAGTTATTGATATAGATATTTTATTATATAATGATATTGTATTTCAGACCAAACAATTGCAAATTCCACATCCAAGAATGCATTTGCGACAATTTACTTTAATTCCTTTAAATGAAATTGCGGCTGATTATGAACATCCTATACTAAAAGTTAAGATTAAAGATATACTGATTAATTGTGAAGATACATTGAAAGTGAGTATTTTTGAGCAATAATGCTTTACAACTACATTACGATTGAAGGAAATATTGGTGCTGGAAAGACAACACTTGCTCATTTGTTGTCGGAAGAGTATGGCGGACAACTCATTTTAGAGTCGTTTGACAACAATCCTTTTTTAAGTAAGTTCTACGAAAATCAAAGTCAGTATGCCTTGCAGTTAGAAATGTCGTTTTTAATAGAACGCTATCAGCAATTAACACAATTGTTTAGTTTGCCAAATATTTTTTCGCAATTTACCATTACTGATTATATGCTAAAAAAATGTTTGTTGTTTGCAAAGGTTAATTTAAGTAAACAAGAATATAAATTATATCATCAGTTTTTTAATTTAATATATCAAAAAATTCCACAACCAGATATTATTTTCTATTTGCACTGCAACACTGATAATTTATTAAAGAATATTAAAAAGCGAGGCAGACCTTACGAGCAAAATATTTCTAAAGTGTATTTGAATAGAATAGAACGCATGTACTTTGATTATTTTAAACAAAATCCAGAAAATAAATTTGTTATTGTTGATGTTAATAACATTGATTGGAAACACAATATTTTTGCTTACGAACAACTAAAAAAGCTGTTTGACAGAGAGTTTAAACTAGGTATGAATTTCATAAAACTAGGAGAAGACAAACTCGACGAATTGCCTTTGAATGATTAGTTGTCTATAGATATTTGTTATTAGGTATTAACCTGAATTCGGTTTAAGAGTTATTATAAAATACTGTTTATCAACAATTTTATTTAAACAGAACTTAAAGGTGATACAGCTACGCTGTATTTTATAAATTTCCTATTATCCCAAATTACGCATTAGAAATTTATTCCGAAAAAATTCTACTTTATATTTACTTCAGTACTCATTTTTTTATACTCAATGTAGCTAAAACTACATTTCCGTGAAAAAAATTCCGTGCTTTGTAAATATTTTGTATAATTTTCTCTCATGACAAAGTCTAATGCGTAATTTGGGATTATTTCTAATAAGGTTGAAGTGCTACGCACTTATTAAGTTACTAATGTATGCAACTAGTAAAATATAAATCAAATACTTATAATATTTTTGGGTGTTTTAAAAACAAACTCATGTTATTACTTCTTTGTTGAATGGTTATTTTAGTAAAGAAAATGTACCTTTTTTAAAGTAGTTATTGTTGTTTTGTATGTACTGTAAAATAAAAACATAGTCGTCCACTGGTTGTGTTTGATTTTTATAATCGCCATTCCATTTTACTTTCTCATCATTTGAAACAAACAGCAACTCTCCCCACCTATTGAAAATTTGTAATTGAAAGTTGCTCACTTTACCACAATCATTAACTACACCAAAGAAATCGTTAGTGCCATCATTATTTGGTGTAAATGCATTTGGAATTTGAAATTCGCAATCGCAGATAGTTGAATATATATTTACTGTATCTGAACTTGAATTACAGTTAGTAGTAACCGTAACATGATAAATTCCTGTATCGTTTACTATATAATTTTGATTGGTACTTCCATCTTGCCAAATGTATTGTGCATTGCTATGGTTTACAATTAACTCAATTGGTTTTTCTGGACACAATCCTTGGTCATTGCCTAAATCAACAAAAAATAAATCTTCTACCACAATATTAATTGTATCTTTTGTAGTACAATTGTTGCTCGTAACATTAACAGTGTAAGTTCCTTTAGTACTGACTTGAATAGTTGCACTAGTACTTCCTGTATTCCAAATAATGTTAGATGTACTGTTTCCTGCATTAAGTGTAATTACATCGCCTTGACAAATGGTTTTGTCTGCACCCAAATTAACTATTGGATATGCATTTATAGTTAGATTTGTTGTTAGCACAGTATCACAAGCATTGATACTTTTTATTGTATCGATATATTGACCTGAAGTGTTATATATATTATTATTAATTTTAAGTGTTTGACCTTGACATAAACTAATATTTTGCGATTTAGTTTGTAAGCCAACCACACTTAGATTCGTAATCACTAAACTATCGCATGCTAGTAATGTTTTGACTGTATCGTAGTAGATACCTGCTATGTTTGTAGTATTCCCGTTTGGTAATTTGTAGGAAGTTCCACTACAAATAGTAGCATTAACTGTTTGTTGAATAATTGGTTGTATGCTTAGTTGAATAGTAAAAATACTATCGCAACCTTTTACACTGCCATTTTTTATGGTGTCTTGATAATTTCCTGCTGTAGTAACAACTTGACCATTGTGTAGTGTATAGTCACTTCCATGACAAATAGAAATATTTATTGGATTGGGATTGATAGCATTGCCAAACGAAATTTGATACTGTACAATACTATCACAGTTGTTAAAATGCCAAATAGTGTCATTATAAATACCATTAGTAGTAATAGCTTGTCCGTTGCTGAGTACAAATGCATCTCCAGTGCATAATGAAATAGTTTTTTGTGTTAAAGCACCTTGTACTACAGTAAGATAAGTAGTAATAAAGCTATCGCAGTTGCCAATAGGAAAAGTATCTTGATAAGTTCCTGTAGTTCTAACCACTTTTCCGCTTGGTAAAATGTAAGTATCACCTTTGCAAATAGTATCGTATTGTGTTACGAATTGATTATAACAACAGTAGTTGAGATTTGGTACGCAATTATTAGGTGCATTTTGTATAGCTGTTAAACTACTACAATCTGGTGCATTGTTGCTAATATTGACTGTAATATTTGGATTGTTTTGTAGTATATTATCTACCACTTTACAACAGTTTAAGTTTGGGTTGCCTTGGATGTATAAATCACCATCTGTTTTTAAGGAATTATTTAGGTGTTGTATAGTTGCTAAACAACTATTATTAGATATATTTAAATCATTAATTTTTTTTAAATTCTGTAATCCTTTTAGTATTTTTAATTTATCATTATGAGTAATTTGAACTAAAGAATATGCTTCTTTTAAACTTTCTATCCCTACTAAACTAACTAAGTTATCATTATTATGTATAGATAGTCCATAAGTATACTCAACACTACTAAGTCCGAAAAGATTTGACAGCTTATTATTATTATTAATATTTAGAAAAGGAAAACTCTTAATATTATGTAAGCCAATAAAGTTTTGTAAATTATCATTATATCCAATATAACAAGATTGATATAATTTAGTGATAGAATCCAAACCTATAAAATTTTTTATTTTTTTATTATAATTTACATGTAAGTTATTTAAATATCTTAGAGATTGAAGTCCATTTAGATTAACTATATTATCATTGCCTTTAATATTTAATGACCATATATAATTTATACTATCCAAGCCAATAAAATCCATTAAAGCATCATTTTCATCAATACTAAATGAAGTAGATACTTTCTTAAATTGTTTTAATCCATAAAAGCTAATCAAAGACTTATTATATCTGACACTAAAATTATCTGCCCATATTAGACTTTCTAATCCTTCAAAGTTGATTAAACCTTCGTTACCTCCTATATCTAAATATATAACGGAGGTCAATGAGTCTAATCCTTTAAAATTCACAAATAAATCGCAATCACTCACTTTTAATGTTGTCAAATTTTTAATACTATTAAATAAAATATTGAAATGAATTAATTTATCACAATTATAAACACTAATGCTTGAAGAATTTAATAGACCTTCAAGTCCTAAAAATGAGATAAAATTTTGACAATCATTAATTTTTATACTTACTAAAGTATCTATATTATCTAAACCTGTTAAGTTCTGAATACTTGCATTAGTAATACCTAATCCATAAATATAAGTTAAGTTATTCAATCCATTTAAGTTGACAATATCACTTCCTCTAATATTCAAAGTACCTTCAACTCTTGTACAATTTGGATAATTAATTGGAAAAGAATCTAATTCAGATTGTCTGGTTATAGTAATGGTAGTGAAGCTTGGAATACAATTATCTGCAAGAGAAGTGAATTGCCAAAGGAAGAGTAGTATTAAAAGGTATTTTTTCAAAGCATTAGTTTTGCTGTATAAATATACTGTATTTTTTTATACTTGCAAATGTATTTTGGTGGTTTTAATATATCAAGGTATATAAATATTTTTTTACAAGATTATCTTAATCATAAAAAAACAGCACCTAAAAGATGCTGTTTAATTTTTGAGTCATTTAACTATTTCTTCGTATTGTCTGGTTTGTCGTCTTCGCCTGCAATATTATCTCGCATTTTAGTATCTGCTTGTATATTCTGAAGTTTGTAATAATCCATTATCCCTAAATTACCACTTCTAAATGCTTCTGCAATAGCCAATGGAATATCTGCTTCTGCTAAAATTACTTTGGCTCTTGCTTCTTGTGCTTTCGCTTTCATTTCATGCTCTTGTGCAATTGCCATTGCTCTTCTTTCTTCTGCTTTTGCTTGTGATACATTTTTATCTGCATTAGCTTGATCCATTTGTAAGATAGCTCCAATATTCTTACCTATATCAATATCTGCAATATCAATAGATAAGATTTCGAAAGCTGTTCCACTATCCAAACCTTTATTAAGTACTACTTTAGAAATAGAATCTGGATTTTCTAGTACTTGCTTATGGTCTACAGAGCTACCAATACTCGTAACAATACCTTCACCAACTCTTGCTAAAATGGTTTCCTCTCCTGCACCACCAACTAGCTGACGAATATTTGCTCTTACTGTTACTCTTGCTTTTGCAATTAGCTGAATACCATCTTTGGCTACTGCAGTTACTGGTGGTGATTCAATTACTTTTGGATTTACAGATAACTGCACTGCTTCAAACACATCTCTACCAGCTAAATCTATTGCGGTAGCTTCTTTAAAGTTGAGTGGAATGTTTGCTTTATCGGCAGAAATTAGTGCTTTTACTACATTACTTACTCTACCACCAGCTAAGTAGTGCGCTTCTAGTTCATCTCTATTTACAGGAATTCCAGCTTTGTGTGCTGTAATCATACTGTCTACGATTATTCTTGGTGGCACATTTCTCAACTGCATAAAGAAGAGTTGAAAAAATCCAATATTTACATTAGAAAGTTTTGCGGAAATCCACATACTAATGTAACGCATAAACAGCATTACAAAAATAATTACGAATACCACTAGAATAATTGCCAAAACGGTCATTAAAGTTGTCATAATTAAATATTTATATTTGTTTTTTACTTAAAATTAATTTTTCTACATAAGTTAAAATATCTCCATCTTTTAAATCTATCGTAGTAGCTTCTTTAAACTCTAGAGGAATATTTGCTCTTTTTGCATAAATTAAAGCTCTTACTACATCTGTAACATTACCACCAGCTAAATAGTGCGCTTCTAGTTCATCTCTATTTACAGGAATTCCAGCTTTGTGTGCTGTAATCATACTGTCTACTATTATCTTTGGTGGTACATTTCTCAATCTCATAAAGAGTAGTTGCAAAAAGTCAATATTAACTTCAGATAATTTTGCAGAAAGCCATATACTAATATAAGGCATTAACTTCCTTACTAAAAAAATTATTAATACTAATAAAATTATTGCCCAAATTGTTGTTTTATCCATAACATGAAAATTTAAGCTTCTTTTACAAAAATTTTATTGTCTTTTATTTGAACTATATTTATATTTTTATCTGCACTAATAAATTCATTAAACGACCATACACTTACTCTATTGTCTCCAAATATTGCTTTTCCTTCTGGTCTTAAGTCGGTAAGCGTTATTCCAATATCGCCTACTTTCAATCCAAAATCAACAAACTCGTTTACCTTACCATCTACTACAGTCTGTACTGCCATCTTACTTTCAGAAATTCTATCGGCACCAATGTATAGCAACACACCATTTATAACAATTGCTGCAATAACACAAATGCTTCCGTATAAAATTCCTAATTCATAAAAAGCAAATGCCAAACCTACTATTGTTACTACAAAACCAATTTTTCCTAATATAAAACTTGGCATCAAAAAAACTTCTGCAATAAATAAAAGTGTTCCAAATAATAAAATAGCTATAACAATAAGTAATGGCGACATAGTTTTTGATAATTGTTACAAGATATTATTTTTTTTGAAAATAATTAACTTTGTTGATAATTTATGAAAGTAGAAATTTGGTGGATTGGTAAGCACAATGAGAAATTTATTGAAGCTGGTGTACAAACTTATTTGAAAAAAGTAAACTATTTTACTAAAGTAGAGCATCGATTATTTAATGATGTAAAATCTGTAAAAGATGCAACAGTTTTAAAACAAAAGGAAGCAGAACAATTTATTTATCAGATTAAAGTAGATGATTATATTGTGTTATTAGATGAACATGGCAAGCAATATAATAGTAGACAATTTGCTGAGTTTATAGTGAATAAACAAAATATTGGCAGTATAAAAAGACTCGTTTTTATTATTGGTGGTGCTTTTGGATTTGATGACACTTTAAAACAAAAAGCTAATGCATTGCTTTCTTTATCGAATATGACCTTTTCTCACCAATTGGCAAGAGTTATTTTTCTAGAACAACTATATAGAGCATATAGCATTATCCATAACTTTCCATATCATAATGATTGATAGTTAGTTTGTATATTATATCAACTCAAATCATTTAGCAGAAAATGTTCTAAATAACAAACTGGTAAAATAGATTGTTTATTTATTAGACCAATATTTTATATACTTGCAAAACTAGCTATTAACTAAAAAATAAAACTATGGCTGTTTATAAGAAAATACCATTAAAACCATTTCCGAATGGTTGGTATGTGGTAGCATTAAGCGAGGAATTAAAGCAAGGTGAAATTATTACTAGACAATTTGTAGGAAAAGAAATTGTAATTTATAGAACAGAAAGCGGAAAAGCTGTTGTTGCAGAAGCATATTGTCCGCATATGGGTGGACATTTTGGTTATGGTGGAACTGTAGAAGGCGAAACGATTAAATGTCCGTTTCATCATTTTTGTTTTAATCACGAAGGAAATTGTACTAAAACTGGTTATGATAGCAAACCATCTTCTAAGTTAAAATTGCCTATATTTCCATCTGATGAAAAAAATAATTTGATTTTAGCATGGTTTGATGAAAAAGGCAATGCTCCAAGTTTTGAAACACCAACAATTGCTATGAATGGTTGGACAGATTTTTTGTTTGCTGAATATGATTTAAACTCTCATCCACAAGAGACTTCTGAAAATAGTGTTGATATTGGACATTTTGGAATAGTGCATGGTTATAAAGATGTAGCGACTATTAGCGAAATGAGTCATAATGGTCCTTATTTACAAGCAAAATATGGTATGACTAGAATTGGCGATTTCTTGTTTAAACAAACAGATATTAGAACTGAGTTTAATGTTCATGTTCATGGTTTAGGTTATTCTTTTGTGCAAACAATGGTGTCTCCTTTTGAAATAGAAACCAGACATTTGGTTTTGTCTACACCAACTGCAGCAGGAAAAATAAAATTACGCATTGGTGCTGCTATAAAAAATATAGCTCATCCAAGTAAAATAACGCCACTATTATCTCTTTTACCTAAGCCATTAGTTACAAAAATTATACATAAAAATACCTTTAAAGGTTATTGTCATGATGTGAGTCAGGATTTTAAAATTTGGCAAAACAAGATATATATAGATCCACCATTATTAGCCAAAGGCGATGGTCCAGTAGCACAATATAGAATGTATGCACACCAATTTTACTACGAAGATTCTTTGCAACCAGATTTATATCCAAATGCATTAGCTGCTAAGCAGTAAGATTACTTTTTCACTGCTTTGGCTTCTTTTAAGAATGCTGTTTTAGCTGTTTCGGTTGAGTTAATAATGGCAAAGTTACCACCACCTGCTATTGCTAATTGTTCTATATTGGATTGCACATATGGTGTTGGTTCTCCAAATAAAAATATAGAACAGTGTATATCGTCTTGTAAATATTTGTTAATGACTTTTAATATATTGGCATATTCTTTTTTTCCTGAAGTAAACATGCCATCAGTACAAATAATAATTCTGTTACTTCCACCATTAATGTAATTTTGTTTGGCTGTTTGAAATGCATTATCAAAAGCACTAGCACCTTGCGATTGTCCGCCTACTTTTATATTGTCTATTGCATTTAGAATTTTAGTTTTCTCTGTTCCTGTAGTAGATGGCAATATTTCTTTAGTAGCTGTAGAGAATGTAAGTATGGCTACTTTGTCTTCTTTTCTAAATAGATTAACAATATCTTTTAAACCAGATTTTAAAAACGGCATTTTGTTGGTTTCATTCATCGATGAAGAAACATCGAGTAGCATTACCCAGTTATTATCTGCAAAACCTTCTAACGCTTCTTCCTTTACTATGGCAATAGGCATAGTATCTAGTATTTTTTCTTCAATTACCGTTTTACTTTTTAATGAAAAACTACGATTGGTAACTGCAGCTACTTTTATAAATCCAATTAATTCGTAGTAATCTTTATGACTTACTCTAATTGGATAATTGTCGTCTATATATTGAACTGTAGTTTCTATTTGGTAAAAACCATTAGAATCTGTAAGTGCAAAATATTGTTGTCCACTAAAATCAAGTTCTATAGTAACATTAGCTATAGCTTTTTTTGTATCTGTATCTTTAATATAACCTTTTATTATATTGCTTGTTGCAAATGATAAAGAAGTTAGTATCAAACAAAAGAAGAGTGTAAAGATTTTATTCATATTTCTATCATCTAATTTATAGAATAAAAATTTCAAATCAAAAAGAATACTACAAAATTTATGCTACATTTGAAATATGAAACAATTTATACTACTACTCTTTAGCTTAATTACGCTTCAACACTTTACTTTTGCACAAAAGCATGAATCGGAAGTTTATAAATTTAAATTAGGTGTAGATATTCCTGTTGCTACATTGACTATTGGTACTGCTATTCCGTCTTTCATCTTACAAAAAAAAGCAAAACCATTGAGCTATGATGAAATTAATGCTTTAAAAATTTCAGACATTAATAAATTTGATCGTTCTGCTGTTTATAGATACAATCATAAAGCTGAAGTTAGTAGTGATGTTTTTCAGTACGCATCAATGGTGAGTCCTGCTCTTTTATTTGCAGATAAAAAGGTAAGACAAGATTGGAAATATATTTTACCTATGTGGATTGAGACATTTGCTTTGACAACGACTTTAACTTCATTAACTAAGTTAACTGTAAAACGAAAACGACCTTATGTGTATAATCCAGATTTACCAATTGAGCAGAAAGTAAGTAGTAATGCTACTGCTTCATTTTTTTCTGGACATACCAGTATAAGTGCAGCGAGTACTTTTTTTGTAGCAAAGGTTTATGCCGATTATCATCCTGATTCGAAGTGGAAACCTTTAATGTGGACAGGAGCTGCCATTATTCCTGCAATAACTGGTTTGTGTAGATATGGTGCTGGCAAACATTTTTTTACTGATGTTATTGTTGGTTATGCTATTGGAAGTGCTATTGGCATTGGTATTCCGCAGTTACATAAGATTAAACAGAAGAAGGATTGAAATTTGTAGTCGTTGTATGGAAAAATATTACGAAGCAATCTATTGTAGTTTAAGATTGCCACATTTTTTTCTTCCGTAGCTACGGAACCTCAAAAATTCACAATGTTCTGTGCTTAAAAACAAACTTTTTGCATAAAATTTTCATTATATACTTCTTTATTTTTTGCTATTGCAAAGGCTTGTTTTAATAACTTATTAGCTATTGCTATTTTTACTACTCTTTCTGCTTTGCCTTTGGCAATTAATCTTTCATACATTGCTATACATGCTTTATTTAGTTTCTTGGCTGACCAACTACACATATACAATAACTTCCTTATTTGCGATTGTCCCATTTTACAAATATGTCCTCTGCCTCGCACACTTGTTCCTGATTCATACTTTCTCGGACTTAGTCCTACATATGCAATTAACTGTCTATAATTATCAAATTTTTTAAAATTATTGGTAATTACAGTTAACATGACGGCTGTTTTTTTACCTATACCTGGTATTGTTGCTAAACGCTCTAGAGTGTCTCCGTATGTTTGTTCTGATAATAATCTAAATCTTGTTTCTAATTTTTCTTTTCTTCTTTTTAGGGTTTTTATATGTTGATTTAGTTCTTGCTTTAATGATGAACTTAGTATACCACTGCTCGTATGTGCTTCTAACTGATGTTGTGTCTGACTTACTTGTTTACTTAATAACTCTATTGTGGAATATAGTTGTTTTAACTCCATTACTTCTTTATCTTGAGATTGCCATAACTCTGGATTTTGTTCTATACCATACATTGCTATGGTTTGTGCGTCTTTCTTATCTGTCTTTGCTCTTTGAAGTTTCATTTGACTGTATCTTCTTATAACCAAAGGATTTACTACACTTACTTTTATATTATTCATTTCTAAATACAAAGCTAATTGTAGATAATAACTGCCACTTGCTTCCATTACAACATGACTCTGTTCTGAAATAAACTTACATAACTTTTTAAATCCAAGTTTGTTGTTTTCTAATACATGATGTTGCCATTTACTAGTTTTGCTGTCTAATAATGCTACATCAAATGTTTGTTTACTAATGTCAATTCCTATAACTTTACTCATAATATTGTTTTTTGTGAAAAGTAATACTACACTAACTTATCTATCCTTAATACAAGCTTTATGCTTAATGTTCTGTTCAAGTTTTTGTAGTAATGGGTAAAGGGATTAACATTGCGAACGGTCTTTTTGACTAATGACAAACTAAAATCTTACTCTTTACCCTTTACTTTTCCTGTTAATAATTTCTACTAATTTAATTATTTATACAAACATAGGATGGGTAAAGGGATTAACATTGCGAACGGTCTTTTTGACTAATGACAAACTAAAATCTTACTCTTTACCCTTTACTTTTCCTGTTAATAATTTCTACTAATTTAATTATTTATACAAACATAGGATGGGTAAAGGGATTAACATTGCGAACGGTCTTTTTGACTAATGACAAACTAAAATCTTACTCTTTACCCTTTACTTTTCCTGTTAATAATTTCTACTAATTTAATTATTTATACAAACATAGGATGACGAATAAGTATATATTTAACCTTCAAAATTAATGGAGAATTGGAAAGATCTATTGCCTAGTCGGTTAATCATTTTGCTATAAATTAAGGCATCGTTATTGATGTGCATATTTAACAATGAGTTAGATACTTTAAATTCTGGACTAAGTATAAAGAATGGAAAATGGAACTCGAATCCAAAACCATAATTAGCTGCTAAATCGTGTGCTTTTTGTTTTGGTAAATCTATAAACTTTCTATTCTTTAAATTAGCACCCAAGTCGTAACCATATTTCAATCCACCAACTAAGTATACTTTAAAGTTTTTTATGGCTTCTGATTTGAATTTCATTTCAAAAGGCATTTCGTAATAAATCTGAGATATTTTTAAATCTGTTCTTGTTTCGTCTGTAAATTGATAGTTTAGGTTTTTATCAGCAAAAACAAAGGTTGGTAGTGTTCTTACTTCTACATACTTATTGATATGCCAACTAAATAAAGCACCAATTTCAAAACCAATTTTATAATCAGAGCCAACAGCTGCAACACTATCGCTAGTAGCAAAAGCTTCGCTATGACGAATTCTGAAATCACTATAATTTGTAGCTAAATGAATACCAAAGTGATATGGTTTTTTAGCAAACTTCATGTCATTTTCATAAGCATACTTTTGTGCAAAAGATGCAACTGACAGAAATAATATTGCTATAAAAACAATTACTTTTCTGCTATGTATATGGTGCTTATGCCAAATGTTAATGGTATGCATTGAATGTTTTTATAATTACAATATTGAAGTAACTCTACAAATTTCTTGCCATCAGGAAAGTTTTTAACTGATTCTGGTAAGTATGAGTATGCGTTTTTATCTTTTGAAATAATTTTTCCTATAAAAGGTAAAACGCTACAAAAGTAAAAAAAGTATATGGCTCTAATAAATCTGTTCTTTGGTTTAGAAAATTCTAGTATATATGCTTTGCCACCATCTTTTAGTACTCTTCTCATTTCGCCTAAACCTACAATAAGATTTTCAAAGTTTCGTACGCCAAAACTAACAGAAACAGCATCGAATGAATTGATATCGAATGGTAAATTTTCGCTATCTGCTTGAAAAAGTTCAATATTATTAATATTTTTTTCTTGTAATTTCTTTTTTCCAACAGCCAACATATTTTCAGAAATATCGATACCAGTAATTTTTTCTGGATTAAGTTTAAGCATTGCCAAAGCTAAATCGGCTGTGCCTGTAGCAACATCTAAAATTTGTTTAGGTTGCTGTTGTTTCATTAGTTTTACTAGCTTTTTTCGCCATAAATTATCAATACCTAATGATAGAAAATGATTCAAAAAATCGTAAGTTCCTGCTACATTATTGAACATATTAGTAACTTCTTCTTTTTTTCCAGCAGCAGTATTATATGGTTTAATTTCTTTTTCCATTATTTTCATTGCAAAAGTACGATTAATGTTAAATTTGTAGCAATAAATTAGTTTAAATTAATGGTATGATACAAGAAGCACAATTTATAGGTTCTTTTCCATCAATAGAGAAGTCGATTCAAACACTGCCAGAATTTGCTTTTATTGGTAGAAGTAATGTAGGAAAGTCTTCTTTAATTAATTTAATTACGCAACGAAAAGACCTAGCAAAAGTTTCTTCTACGCCAGGAAAAACACAAATGATTAATTATTTTGAGATTAATAAACATTGGCACTTAGTAGATTTACCTGGTTATGGCTATGCTAAATTGTCAAAAAAGCACAGAGCTAGTTTAGAAAAAATGATTAAAGATTATATAGAAAATAGTTCTAAATTATACTGTGTTTTTTTATTGATTGATAGTTCTATTCCACCACAACAAATAGATATTGACTTTGCTAATTACTTAGGCGAAAAAGGCATTCCGTTTATTATCATCTTTACAAAATCTGACAAAAATACTAAAGGAAAAATTCAGTACAACATAGAAGCATTTGAAAAAATATTAGCAGAAAATTGGGAAACAGTACCACAACATTTTACTACATCTGCTAAAAATAAAATTGGACAACAAGTAATTAATGAATTTATACAGCAATATATTTAATATATGAAAATTAGACAAGTACATTATTTTTCTGGAATTGTCATTACACTGTTTATTGTATTACATTTATTTAATCATGCTTTTAGTACTGTTGGTATTGATGATAGTATTACTTTAATGAAACAACTAAGGTTGTTCTATAGAAACTTTATTATTGAAAGTATCTTGTTGATGACTATAGTTATTCAAATTTATACAGGAATAAAACTTTTTAAACGGAATAGAAAAACAGCAGTTTCATTTTTTGATAAATTACAAATTTACACTGGTTTATATTTAGCTATATTTTTTATGATTCATTTAAGTGCAATACTTTCTGGAAGATACATCATGCACTTAGATACTAATTTTTATTTTGGTGCAGCTGGTTTAAATATATTTCCTTTGTATTTGTTTTTTATTCCATATTATGCATTGGCTATTTTATCTTTTTTTGGACACATTGCTTCTATTCATAGTAAAAAGATGACAAAAAATATTCTAGGAGTACATCCAATAAATCAATCGAAATTAATTATTGTTATTGGAATTATTTTAACACTACTTATTTTTTACGGACAAACCAACAAATTTAAAGGTGTTGATATCCCTAGTGAATATAATTATTTGAATATGGAGTGAAGCTGCTTGGGACTATAACGCTATTAGTGCTTCTCGTTCTGGTCCGTTAGATACAAATTTCACTTTTACATTCAAGTAGTTTTCTATAAACTCGACATAAGTTTTTAATGCTTCGTTAATTGGTTCTTCTCTGTTGATATTTCCCCAAGAAGCAAAATTTTGTACTACTGGTTTGATGCCTTGTTCTTCTAATGAAAAAGGCAATTCATTGGTAGTTGTTCCATTCATTTCATAACTGGTACACACTCCAAATTCGTTAAAACTATTCAATACATCTGCCTTGGTAATCACTAAATCGGTAACGCCATTAATTATGCAAGTATATTTAAGTGCAGGCAAATCAATCCAACCACATCTTCTTGGTCTGCCAGTAGTAGCACCAAATTCACCACCAATTTTTCTAAGCTGCTCTCCTACTGCATCGTTTAACTCTGTAGGAAAAGGACCACTACCAACTCGAGTACAATACGCTTTTGTAATACCTATAACTGAACCAATAGTACTTGGAGCAACACCTAATCCTGTACACACTGCAGCAGTAATCGTATTTGAAGAAGTTACAAATGGATAAGTACCAAAATCTATATCTAGCATAGAACCTTGAGCACCTTCTGCTAAAATTCTTTTGCCTTGTTGAAGTGCATTATTAATAAAGTAAACCGACTCCACTTGTTTATAGTTTTTCAATAGTTCAACAGCTTCAAAAAATCGTTTTTCATCTTCAGTAATGTCGTAGTCAAAACTATACACATCTATTAATTGGATATGTTTTTCTTTTAACTGATTATATTTTTCTAGAAAATTATCGGATAAAATATCACCTATTCGCAAACCATTTCTACCAGTTTTATCCATGTAAGTTGGTCCAATTCCTTTTAGTGTAGAACCAATTTTAGCTGTGCCTTTAGCTGCTTCTGAAGCTGCATCGAGCACTCTATGTGTAGGTAAAATTAAATTAGCTCTTTTAGAAATAACCAATCTATCTTTAACATTAACACCATTTTGTTCTAGTCCATGAATTTCTTTGATGATAGTAATTGGGTCAATCACTACGCCATTACCAATATAGTTGAGTTTGTCGGCTCTAAAAATTCCAGATGGAATGGTGTGTAATACAAACTTTTTTCCATCAATTACTAAAGTGTGTCCAGCATTTGGTCCACCTTGAAACCTTGCAATAATATCGTATTGGTCTGCTAAATAATCTACAATTTTTCCTTTACCTTCATCGCCCCATTGCAAACCTAAAATTACATCTACTTTCATAAAATTTCTTAAGCACTAAAATTAGTAAATTTCTAAGGAAGAATAGTTTAATAAGACATTATGTTTATCAACAAATACACTATCATAGTATGTCTTACTCCTAAATCATGTTCGTTATCGTATGATTTTTTGTTACTACACTTAAAACTCTAATTATCCTTACATCTCATTTTTAAATGGATGACGAATGGTATAGTTTGATTCCATATTAGGTTGATAGGCATATTTTAAAACAATATTAAACCATGAATTTAATTTTACAAATGCATTTAATGGAATTGGCTCTGCTCCTATCGTAGATTTTATTTCTGTAGCAGTTCTACCAAAATGAATTTTACTATATCTTTTATCAATTGCTAAGTGTACAAAATCTAATAACATTCTATTATATAATTTATAATCGTTATTGACTTCATAATTCAACCCTATATAATGTATATGCATCGTATTAGATAGACATAGAAAAATAACTGCAAAACCAACTAATTTGTCTTCTAGGAAATAAGCTTTGAATACCAATTTATTTTCGTACAACTTACTTAACTCGCTATACATTGCTGTATTAAGAGTCGTTAATTTAAAATTAGTTTGTTGCATTACATTATCATACAATGCTTGAATTTCATTTTGATAGGCAACAATTGCTTCATAAGTAAAATCTTTTGATATAATTTGACTGCTACCTTTCAATACTTTTTTAGTTCTTACTCTATACTTAGAAGTTAGTGCTTGTAAATAGTCATCAAAACAAAGCCAATTTGCTTGTAGCGTTAACTGCATATCTGGTTCTGTATAAAACTGTTTAAAACTAAAGCCACAAGAATTTTCTGTTAAAACACTTGGCGTATCTCCAATTACAAAGCTGTGTATTTTACAGTCGAATGTTTTACAAACGCATTTAAAAATTTTGTTGAGCAGTGGATAAATTATTGTTTCTTGTGCAGATATTATACCATTATCTCCAGTAAAAAAAACATTGCCTAAATTTAAAATATTAATAGCGTTTTTTTCATATCTTTTCTGTAAGAATCTTTTTATTGATGAAGTATTGTTATTAATAAATTCAAAAATATCTTTTCCATCTAAAGCAATTTGTTGAAAGTATAAGAATCCAATAGTACTATTATTTTGATACAATTGTACAAACCGATGTTGAATTTGTGTTTGTGTTGATGCTATTAATTGAATAAATTCATATTTTTTATAAAAATCATCATTACTTACAAACTGATTCCAAATTACTTTATCAATTTCATCTATAGATTTATAACAAACGGTTTCTATATTTCCCTTTAACTTAATTTTCATCTACGGTGGCAAAAGTAATTAATTATACTAAATGAATTTTCAAGCAAAATGTTTTGTGATATGCTTTCTTTTTAATAATTTAATGTTGAAAAATAAAAATATGTTTGGGTTTATTTCAGGATTAATTACAGCAAATGCTTTTGAATGGTATTTTCATAAGTATGTTTTACACGGACAAGGTAAAAAGAAAGCCAGTTTTTGGAGATTTCATTGGGCAGTACATCATAGAACTGTTTTAAAAGAAAATTATGAAGACTCTGATTATAAACAAAATATATTTGCAGCTTGGAATCCACAGAGTAAAGAAGTTGCTTCACTAGCTGTTGCAGCAGTTGCTGTTGCTCCATTTTTTCCAGTAGCACCAGGATTTGTTTCTGCATTATGGTTATCACAGTATAACTATTATAGAGTACACAAAAAATCGCACTTAGATCCTGAATGGGGTTATAAATATTTACCATGGCATTATGATCATCATATGGCACCAGACCAAGACCAAAATTGGTGTGTAACTTTTCCTTTATGGGATCATGTAATGGGAACAAGAGTACGATATATTGGTACTGAAAGAGAAAAATTAGATATTGCGAGAAGAGCTAGAAAAGAAGCGGTTAAAGCTAGCAAAATAAATATTAATATGAGTGAAAACTAAAAAGCTTATCTCTCTTTATATAAAAAAACTGGTTAGCTAAAAAACCAACCAGTATAATATTCTAAGAACCATTAAGAAATGTAAAAAAGATGATTTTTATTTTGCTTCTAAATTATCAAGCACTAATAAGATGCAACTTTTGCAATATTAGAAACAAAATCTTACTACAAATCTTACATCCATTTAGCAAAGAAAAGTACCATGTCTTTTCTTAGGTTATTGATGAGTAATTCAAAAGTATCCATTCTCAAGTTTGACACGATATTGAGTTAATTAATTGATTATCAACAATAGTGTTATTGGATTGGCTCACTACAAATTGGATTTTATAGTGTTAGTTTGTCTTTTGGAATGATGGGTTGTAATGGCATTAAACCTATTGCTCTTTGAAGTGCAATTTCGTTTTCTGTTGGTCTTGAACGTACATAGATTTGCTCTTTATTGTGTTGTAACAAGCTTACTTGCATTTTATTTAGCGTAGTTCTTAGCGTATTCTCTGTGAGTTTTAGTCCGCTTTTATTGGTTCTTTGTAGTGTGTAGTTTAATAGTGTATAAGCGATATAGCATAAACAAATATGTCCTTTAATTCGTTTGTCTGTCCAATGAAACATGGGTCTTATTTCTAAGTGTGCTTTAAAGGTTCTAAAGGTGTGTTCTATTTTATAAAGTTGTTTGTATTGTTCTAATACTTGTGTTGCTGTAAGGGTTTTGTTGTTGGTGCTAATAGCCAAAATGCCATCGTACTTTGCATCGTTTATTAGTTTTTGTTCATTCAGTTCATAGCTGCCTTTTGGGTTTTGTTGTATATAAAACCTACTTGCTTTTTTGGTAATTAGAGCTGTATTTTTTAATAGTATTTTAGCTGTAGCTTCTTTGTCTTCTCTATCTTGTTTGTCTTTTTTTGCTCGTTTTTGGCTGTGTGTTACGATGATTGTTTTACCATCGTGTTCTACGGTTTTATATGTAATTACAATGGCTTCGCCAGTTGTATCATGGTATATCCATTGTTTGGTAAAAGAAGCTAAATCGGTAAGCTCGGTTTGTAATGTTTTAGGTAAACTTTTGATGCGTTCGCCAAGTATAAATTCGTAGCCATTGTTTTTGGTAATTTCGATGTTATGTTTCGATAACATACCTCTATCTGCTACCATAATTATTTTTTCTATTTGATATTGTTTTTTTAAATCGATTAATGCTTTTTCAAAAGTATGTCCTTCGTAGGTATTGCCTTCAAAAATTTGATAACCAATCGGATTTTTATCAGTATCTATGAGCATACAAAACAAGATTTGTGTGTTTCCTATTTTGCCATCTTTACTAAATCCTTTTTGCCTAAGTTTGCCTTGTTGTTCTACTTCACTTTCAAAATACAAAGTGGTTACATCATAAAATACAACATCCAATTTTTGATTAAATAAATCTCTGCCTGTTTGGAAAATTTGTTGTTGAATGAGCGATTGATTGTCGGCTAATTTATCTAAAGTTCGATACAAGTGATGTAGCGAAACAGTAGGCAAATTAAGATATTCCGACTGATGTAGATAATTTTGATGTTTACTACACGGATCTTGTAATCGCTCTAAAAGCATCAACAAAACAGCATCCGAAAAATTAAATTGTAGTTTGTTTTTTGAGGCTATTCTGCGAAACACATCTTGCAAACCATAATGCTGTAATACTTTTTGGTAGAGGTATTGATAGCCATAATTGTATCTGCCTAATTCTAACAAATCGCTAGTTAGCAATGCCTTTACTTCGCCACCACCTAACTCAAATAATTGGATACCGATGGCTCGCAATTGGGCTGGTTTATAATCTTCTACTTTGCCAAGTGTGTGTAATATTTTGTGCTTTGATTTGCCCTCATCATTTCGATAGCTTTCTAAGATACGCAAATACGTGCCTGATGATTTTTTCTCTATCCGCAAAAATGACATACTGCAAAAATAGAGCGGATAAACTAATTATAAAAGCAACCAAAAAAAAATCGGCTCACTACAAATTTGAAAAAATAAAAACAAAACTCAATAAAATAAGGCGTTCTCAGTCATATTTTATGAAAAGGTGTCAAACTCGAGAAAAAACTGGTTAGCTAAAAAACCAACCAGTATAATATTCTAAGAACCATTAAGAAATGTAAAAAAGATGATTTTTATTTTGCTTCTAAATTATCAAGCACTAATAAGATGCAACTTTTGCAATATTAGAAACAAAATCTTACTACAAATCTTACATCCATTTAGCAAAGAAAAGTACCATGTCTTTTCTTAGGTTATTGATGAGTAATTCAAAAGTATCCATTCTATCTCTTAAATTACTGTGGTCATCTAATTTTCTGTGGTCGCTTGCTACTGGATTATCTTTTACATTTTGTTCAATTTCTTGCTCGTGCAAATTTATTTCGTGCTTTAATTTATCTAGCTCGTCTTTTTGAATAATTAATTTATTTTGAAATCTTTCTACAATTGCATTAATATCATTTGCTGTATTTTTTACAGATACTTCTCCTAATCTGTCTTTTAAGATTTTAATATCGTCTTCGTAAAACTTTAATGCGTTTAACCAAACTTGATGCTCACTGTGTAATTCTGATAAATATTTCTTTTCCATTTTTATATTTTTTCCAAAAGTATTAAATTCAATCAATAAAAAATATAATTTTTATCAGTTTTTAATAAGCATTTATTTAATCATGCATTTATCGTCATCTTCTTTTTTGAAGAAATGCGGATAATATTCTTGTAGTTTCATTACAAACATATCGTGTGGTACATCATGAAAAGTGCCATAATCTTTTAGATACTCCATGAACTCAGTTTTTCCATCGTTGCTGTATTCTTGAAACATCGAGTCGTCAATACCATTAAATTCTAGTGGAGCAACACCTAATTTATCGCACAATGCTTTATTAAAAGCTGGTGTTGCCTTTATCCAATTTTCATTCAAATAAATTTCAGAACAAGCGTGAAAAACCAATACATCTGTTTTAATTACATCTATAAATTTTTCTACGCCAATATGGTTGCGTACATTAAAAAATCTAAATCTAGATGGAATATCAACAGTTCTTAAACAAGCATTTAGCAGACATGCTTTTTCAATACAATATCCTTCTTTCTTTTCTCTATTTAATAGATTACTTGCCTTTAATGCTTTGTGTTGCAAGGAAATATTGTACGGATTGTATCTAAATTGGTCTCGCACAGCATTGTAAATTAAGATGGCTTGTTTGGTTTTATCTCGTTCTTGTTGTACTATATTTTTGGTATATCTAACAATATCTGGATGGTCGCTATCTACAAAATAAGTAGGTTGTAAATAAATGTCTATTCCAAAAGGTGCATTTTTCATTTTACTAAATTACAGCATATCCTTAAATTTATGTCGTAAGTAATTAGTCATCACGAAAACTTAATTTGGAAAAACATCAAACACATAGAAAATTTGGATTGGATATTGTAAGAAGTATAGCCATTCTCTTTGTAGTTTTTGGTCATGCAGCCACAATATTTAATCCACTAATTAAAATTCCTGTGTTTAGAATTTTTATGGGAAAATTATTAGCCATTGCTCAAATTTTAGCTTTTGTTGGCGTGGAGTTATTTTTTGTACTGAGTGGATATTTAATTAGTAAAATAATATATCATTATTTTTTAAGGAAAGATTTTAAGTTCAATACTATTTTTTCTTTTTGGATAAGACGATGGTTAAGAACGCTTCCTAATTATTATTTGCTATTAATTATTAATATCATTTTATTTATATTTATTTTAAAATACTTTAATTTTGATTGGCGTTACTTATTTTTCTTACAAAACATTTGGCAACCACATCCTGTATTTTTTAAAGAAGCATGGAGTTTAGCCATAGAAGAATGGTTTTATATACTACTTCCAATATTATTATTTATATTAATAAAACTTAATCAATCATTAAAAAGAGCTATGCTAATAACTTGTTTAGTTTTAATTGCAATTAGCTTTAGTGTTAAAGTTTTTTACGCTTTTCATTTTCACTATAACAATTTCGATGAATACTTTAGAAAAATTGTACTGCTACGATTTGACAATTTAGCTATTGGTATTTTGTGTTATTTTGTTCAATTACACTATTCTAATTTTTGGCACCGAAATAAAAAGCTGCTCTTTTTTATTGGAATAGCTATTGTTACTTCAAGTATTGTTGGATTTTACTATTTAGCATATCAGCATAATTTTTATGGTTATCATCATAACACAATCGTTTACCATTATTGTAATATATTTTGGCTAAGTATTCTAGGTATTGGTATTGCTTGTATTTTTCCTTTGATGGAAAATTTAAGTACTACAAAACACAAATTTATTCATTTATTTTTTACTACTACTGCAAAAATATCGTATGCTATGTATTTGCTAAATATTCCAATCTATTTTCTACTTTTTAGATATCTGTTGAAAGTACCAAGTACTATTAGTAGTGCATTAATTGCTATAACAATATACTATTCAGTACTTTATACAGCTTCTTACTTGCTTTATCATTTCTTTGAACTTCGGATATTAACATATCGTGATAAATATTTTCCTAATAAACATTAATGCATTATCGTATACAAAAAGAATTATTTATTTTCGTGAACTCATGTCAACATCAAACAATGTGAAGCCAATAAAAAAGCAAAAACCAAATTTTGTTTATGCTATTATTAGTATTACACT
Source organism: Chitinophagales bacterium (assembly GCA_020636535.1). Lineage (NCBI taxonomy): Bacteria > Pseudomonadati > Bacteroidota > Chitinophagia > Chitinophagales > Chitinophagales bacterium. The sequence goes on along the minus strand of JACJXT010000011.1, from coordinate 1,564,819 downwards.
TAATTTATTTATTGTAGGATTATTAGCATTGATTATATACTTTTCTCAACAGTCGTTTACCAAGATTAAAGAAAGTGTAGAAATAGAATTGGTCTTAAAAAAAGAAGTTGATAGTATTGGAAAAGTTAAGATTGAAGAATTTTTAAAATCGCAAGAATTTATTGCACACTACAAATACATTGATAAATCTGTAGCAGCCGAAAAATTTGCTAAAGATATTGGTCAAAATTTTGTTGAGATTCTTGGTTTTAATCCTTTGTACGATGCTTATGTAGTTAACTTAAAAGCCGATTATACCAACGAAACTTTTTTAAAAGATGTAGAATCTAAATTTTTAAGTGTAGATGGTGTGGAAGAAGTTTTTTATCAACAAAACATAGTAGAAATGCTAGGCAAAACCATACAACCAATTGCTATTGGCATTGCTGTTATTAGTATTTTACTACTACTTATTGCTTTCTTCATTATAGATACCACTATTCGATTAATGATGTATGCACAACGATTTTCTATTAGAACCATGCAGTTAATTGGTGCTACAGAATGGTTTATTGTTAAGCCATTTCTTAAAAAATCGGTTGGCTCTGGAATTATATCAGCAATTATTGCCAATATTGGTTTATTTGGACTGTTATTTCTTGCCAATATTAAACTAAACTATGTACCAACACAGCAAGATTATATTGTTTTTGGAATAATTGCATTAACTTTGTTACTATTAGGAATAATAATATCAACAATAAGTACTTATTTTGCAGTAAGAAAATATCTGCATGTTAAATTAGAAGATTTATATTAAACAATCAATCATGGCAAAAAAAGGCAATAAACATAAAGGAGCACATCAACAATCAAAAATTCATCCAACTACTGAAACAGTTGCTAGTGTAAGCACTCCAAAAGCTACAATTTCAAGAAGAACAAGCAGTATAAAAAGTCAAAATAAAGATTTACTCTTTAACAAGACCAACTATATTTTAATGATTGCTGGTTTTGCACTAGTATTAATTGGATTTATTTTAATGAGTGGTGGCAATACTGACCCAAAAGTATTTAATGAAGCAGAAATTTATTCTACTAGAAGAATAACCGTAGCTCCAATTACTATTATCTTAGGATTTATTACCATTGTTGTTGGTATTCTTAAAAAACCAAACACAGTTACCCATCAAGAAACTGTTGAAGCTTAATACATATTTATGGATATTTTGCATGCTATTATTTTAGCAATTGTAGAAGGCATTACCGAGTTTTTACCTATTTCTTCTACAGGACACATGATTATTGCTTCTTCTATAATGGGAATTGAAGAAGATAGTTTTACTAAGTTTTTTGAAATATGTATTCAACTTGGTGCTATACTTTCTGTAGTAGTTTTATATTGGAAGAAATTTGTCAACTTTAAAGAAATCAGTTTTTACATTAAGTTGTTCGTATCGTTTATACCAGCAGCTATTTGTGGTGTTTTATTTTCCGACCAAATTGATGCACTGTTAGAAAGTCCATTAACTGTTGGTATTATGTTATTTATTGGTGGTGTTTTTTTATTATTTGTTGATAAAATATTTAATCAAGCAAAAATTATTGAAGAAAAAGACATACAGTATAAAAATGCATTTGTAATAGGTTGTTTTCAAGTACTAGCAATGATTCCTGGCGTAAGTAGAAGTGCGGCTACAATTGTTGGTGGTATGCAACAAAAATTAAGTCGTTCACTAGCAGCAGAATATTCTTTCTTTTTAGCAGTACCAACTATGTTTGCAGCTACCGCAAAAAAATCATTAGATTATTATCAAGCAGGAATTTCCATTACACAGCAACAATGGATTATTTTAGCAATTGGCAATATTGTAGCTTTTATAGTTGCCATGTTGGCTATCAAATTCTTTATTGCTTACTTACAAAAAAACGGATTTAAACTCTTTGGATATTATAGAATCATCATTGGCTTAATTATTATTGCCATTTTAGTACTCCAATAAATGAAACAATTTCAGTTTGTAGAAGGCGAAGTTTTACTAATTGACAAACCATTAGATTGGACATCATTTGACATTGTCAATAAAATTAAATACGCACTAAAAAAACACTATAAGAAACTAAAAGTTGGTCATGCAGGCACACTCGATCCAAAAGCAACTGGACTATTAATTGTATGCACTGGAAAAATGACGAAGCAAATTCAGTTTATACAAGACGAAAGAAAAATATATACTGGTAGTTTTTTTATTGGAGCTACTACACCATGTTTCGATACAGAACAAGCAGTAGACCAAACATTTTCTACAACACACATTACTGATGAATTAATTTATAACACAGCACAAGCTTTTATTGGAAAACAAGAACAAACACCACCAATACATTCTGCTGTAAAAATTGATGGTAAAAGAGCATACGATTACGCTAGAAATGACGAAACTGTTATAGTAAAATCTAAACAAATTAATATTTACAACTTTGAAATTACCAATATTGCAATGCCTTTAGTTGAATTTAAAATTGAATGCAGTAAAGGCACTTATATAAGAAGCATTGCCAACGATTTTGGTAAAAAATTGAACAGTGGAGCATATTTAGCATCACTTCGTAGAACAGCCATTGGCAATTATGCTATTGAAAACGCAATGACTATTAATGAATGCATAGATAGTATTAGAGTGTATTTGGCAAAGGAACAATAGAAATAGAACCAATTTACTTGCATTAACAGTTATATCTTTCATTTATTTCTCACTTTCTGAAAATCACTATATTTTGGATTGAAGTTAAGTTGCATAGTTCTAATTTTCTCATTGCCAAAGAATTCCTTCATAGAAGTAATACTATACCAACTATTCAGTAAAGTTTTAAAATTATTATAAACTACTTTATCTTTAATTAGAAATATGTATGATTGTTTATTGTCATCATTTAAATAAATATCAAGTTGAGCCAAACCATTGTATATTGGTTGTCTATAATAGTTTGCACCTTGATAATAATTGTAATAGAGTGTCATTTCTTTTATTGAAGTTAAAGGAATTACTACTTCCTTTTTTTGATTTTCTTTTACTGTAATTGTATTACTATTACAAACTAATTTTCCTATAATATCTTCTTTTTTAACCCAATCTGAAAATAATGTTCGTATATATTTATCATAAATAAAATGAAGAAAAAATACTAATGCAAATAAAGAGAGCATTATATACCCAAAATTATTTTTATCAAGCAAAAGCATGGAAGCAATTAATAAAGGAACACAAATTGCTATAACCATTAATTGAGAATATATTGTAGAATCTAAATTTTTTATAGGTTTATCGTAGTGTATAAGTTTAAACTCTATCTGCATAATTCAATATTATACTTTCATAAAAATCCATTTGCCTATTTCTTTAAACGACACTTTTTTGCCTTGTATTAAAATTCCTATTCTGTAAATTCTTGCTGCTAGTGCTGTTATGGCAATACAAGCAACAACTAATATTAACATTGAAATAATTTGTTGCCACCATTCTACTTTAAATGGAATACGAGACATCATTATTATTGGCGATGAAAATGGTAACATACTTCCCCATTTTGCTGCGGCTCCAAATGGTTGTTCTAGTGTAACTGACATTAATACGATAGAAATCATTATAGGAATCATTAGCGGAAAAGTAAACGATTGTGCGTCGCTGTCGTCTGTTACTGCTGCACCAATAGCTGCGAATTGTGCTGCGTAGAAAAAATATCCAAAGATAAAATAAAATATAAAACTAAAAATTATTCTAAAAATATCTAAATCTTTAAATGCTAAACTTAAATCGTTCATTATACTTACTACTTCTGAACTACTGGCTTGCGATTGTTGCATACTTTGCATTGCAGTCATTTGGTCAGCAAAAATTAAACCTACAACAAACTGAACAATAAAACTCAAAATTCCCCAAAGTACAAATTGTGTTAATCCAACTGCACCAATACCTATAATTTTTCCCATCATGAGTTGAAATGGTTTTACAGAAGTAACTAAAACTTCTATAATTCTATTTGTTTTTTCTTCGGTTACACCTTTTAAAACCATAGAACCATAAACGAGTAGAAATATATAAATTAAAAAACCACATATATAACCAATTCCTCCAGCTAAAGACGACCTACCAAATTGTTGTTTGTCGTTAATTACTTTTTCTATAGTAACTGTTTGATTGAGTTTGTCTATCAACTCTACATTATAATTTTCTCTTAGTAGTACAATATTTTTTATTTGTTCTGTTAAAGCATCTTCAATCGTATTTTCAATATTTCCACCTAATTCTTTTTCTGCATAAATGGTAATACCATTCGGTCTGTCTAAATCTATTTTTGGTATGTATAATAATATATCATAATCTTCGTTATATGTTTTCTTTAAAGCATCTAAAGAAGTATTGTTCATCAAATAATCGTAGTGAATATTGTCGTCATCTAAACCTCTAAATTTATCGGCAAATAAATTGCTATCGTCTTTTACTAGAATATTGGTTTCTTGCTTTCCGTTAGTAGCAATTAAAACAGTAGCGACTAAAAATGCACCAATAAGTAATGGCATTAACAGTGTAAGAATAATGAACGATTTTTTACGAACTCGTGTCATGTATTCTCGTGCAATGATATAGAGTACTTTTTGCATATTATTGATTGACTGTTTTTATAAAAATTTCATTGATGCTTGGCAAAATTTCTTGAAATGCTTTTAAAGGCAAATTGTTTTGTAACACTAATTTTAGCAACTCGTTTGGTTGTTGATTTTCTTGTAGCGTAAAAACATAATCTGTTTCGCTGTTATTGGTGTATTGATATTGTTGTGAAATATTTTCTGGCATAACCACATTATCATAGAATTCTAATTTATACTTATTTTCTTTATATTTTTCTTTGATGTCTTTTACTTTTCCATCAATTAAAATATTGCCTTTGTTGATTAGTATAATTTCTTCGCAAATTTCTTCTACATTTTCCATTCGGTGTGTAGAGAAAATAATCGTCATTCCTTGATTGTGTAAGTTGAAAATTTCTTCTTTAATAATTTGAGCATTCACAGGATCTAATCCAGAAAAAGGTTCATCTAAAATGAGTAATTTAGGTTGATGCAAAACCGTTGCAATAAACTGAATTTTCTGTTGCATACCTTTAGATAGTTCGCCTACTTCTTTATTCCACCACGATTCAATATCAAACTTATGAATATAAAAATCTATTTTTTGTTTTGCAGTAGCATTATCCAAACCTCTTAATCGTGCTAAATAAAGTAAGTGCTCACCAACTTTCATTTTTTTGTACAAACCTCTTTCTTCTGGCATGTATCCAATTTCGTTGATGTGTTTGGCTTGTAATTTTTCTCCATTGTAGAACAGCTGACCTTCGTCTGGTAGAAAAATCTGTGTAATGTGTCTAATCAATGTTGTTTTTCCTGCACCATTTGGACCTAATAAACCATAAATTTTGCCTTGTTCAATTTCAAATGAAATATTGTTTAAAGCCAAATTATCTTGAAAGGTTTTTGATACTTTATCTATTTTTAATAATGACATATTTTATGATAAATAATTTAAATATTCTTTTTCTATTCTATTAGCTGCTCTTGTAGATGGCAACCACGATGCAATCAAACAAATAATAATTACAATAGCATACACCATTATAAAATCTAAAATTTTCATTTTTACTGGATAGTATTTTAAGATGAATGATTCGCCTGGCATTTTTATTAAACCTACATGTTGTTGTAGTAGTAACAAAATAATTGCAATAATAGTTCCAATAATAGTTCCTATTGCAGCTAATAAAATGCCTTCGTACAAAAATAAATGTACTACCGATTTTTTTTGAAAACCAAGTGCTGTTAGTGCTGCCATATCTTTCCGTTTTTCTAAAACCAACATCGACAAAACACCTATGATGTTAAATGCTGCTATAATTATTATTCCAGATAAAATGGCAAATACCATCCATTTTTCAGATTGTAACACTTTGTACAATACTTCGTTTTGTTGGTATCTATTTTTGATGTCGTAATCATCGCCTAATTTTGAATGCAGATATTGTAGTACGCTAGCTTCGTCTTTTTTGTCTTTCAACTTAATTTCTATCTTAGAAACTTGAGTGTAGTTTTCGCTAATTTGTTGTAGATAATCTAAAGGTACTATGGTATACTTGCTATCAAATTCGTCGGAAATTGCAAAAACACCACCACCATTAATGTAACTTTTATTAAAAGCATTTTCTACATTCGACAAACTTTTGGTATTCTTTTTTCCTATATAAATTCCAACAGGTCGTGTTGCTCTTTCAGTATTAATACCTAAAATATTGGCTACACCAACGCCTAATAAAATATAATTCTGATCTGCTAATTGTAGTCGTTTGTTGCCTTCAATCATAAAAGAATCAAAACCACTAACTACATTAAAATAATTTCTATCAACACCTTTTATTGTAGCAATATGTTGATTTTCGTTGTACTCTAATAAAGCATTTTCTTCGAGTGTGTATGAAAATTGAGCAATATCTTTATTGTCTTTTAAAATATTGTTGATATTATCATCTAAATAAATAGTTTTACTATGTTTTGCCGTAATAGCAATTTCTGGATAAAAGACAGTGTAGAGTGATTTTACCAAGTCTTCTAAGCCATTAAACACAGACAAAACCAAAATTAAAGCCATTACACCAACGCCAATTGCAGCAGCACTAATACTAGCAATAATATTTATAGCATTGGTAGATTTTTTAGAAAATAAATATCTAAAAGCAATTTTAAATGGCAGACTTTTTATCATGCTTCATCATTGTTGGTATCTCTAAGTTGTTGTATTGAGTCGTCTTTGTCTTTAATGTCTTTAAACAATGCTTCCAACTTAAACACTTCGTCTAAAGAATCATCTTTAAAAAATACCAACTCTGGAATTCTTCTTACTTTACTTTTGATTTTATTACCTAGTAATTTTCTAATGGCTTTATTATTAGCTTCAATAAAATATAAAATTTCATCAGGTTTTTTATGATTAAAGATACCAATATACACTCTGGCTGTAAATAAATCTGGTGTTATATGTACGCTGCTAATACTTACCATTGCTCCGTCTAAAATTTCTTTAGCTTCTTGCAAAAAAATATCAGCCAAAGCCATTTGTATTATTTTGCTAACTTGTTTTTGTTTAATAGATTCCATCTTATGCAATAAAGACAAAAGTATATAATATCTTTGTCGATAACAAGTGAAACAGCTAAAGATATACTTAAATTATGTAAAGCCATATTGGCTCAATACAGTACTAAACATAGTATTTAACTTGCTAACTGCTGTATTTTCAGTATTTTCTTTGTTGATGTTGATTCCATTTTTGCAATTAATTTTTCAATCTGATGCAAATGCAGTCGTTCAAAAACCAATATTTGAGCAAGCAGTGAATACAAAATCGTACATAAGCGATTTAGTAACTTATCAAATACAAACATGGATAAATACCAATGGAAAAGTGCATGCATTACTTTGGGTTTGTTGTATTACGCTTTTAGTATTCTTCTTAAAAAATATTTTTAGATACTTGGCATTGCATTTTTTAGCTCCAATGCGAACTGGTATTGCATCAAACATTAGACAAAAAATATATGATAAATTATTATTATTAGATATTGCTTATTTTGCAGAAGAACAACATGGTAAAATAATGACTAAAATGACGAACGATGTTCAAGAGATTGAATATGGAGTGTTGCATTTTTTAGAAATCATTTTTAAAGAACCAATTACTATTTTAATTACGCTAATTACCATGTTGATTATGAGTCCACAATTGACTTTGTTTGTGCTAATCATTTTGCCATTGTCTGGTTATGTAATTGGAAAAATTGGAAAGAGTTTAAAACAAAGTTCGCATATAGTTTTAGATTTACAATCGCAGATTAACCAAATTACCAACGAAACTATAAATGGTATTAAAGTAATTAAAGCATATAATGCGAGTAGTTTTTTTAGAAAACTGTTTTTTGATACTAACGAAGCACATCACAATATTAGTACTAAGATGCTTAGAAAAAGAGATTTGTCATCGCCATTGTCTGAGTTTTTAGGAATTGGTGTAGTAGTAATTGTATTATTTGTTGGAGGAAGATTGGTTTTGAATGAGACATCAAGTTTGTCTGCAGAAGCATTCATTGCCTTTATCGTTATATTTTCTCAAATCATACAACCAGCGAAAGCTTTTTCAAATGCTTATTACTTTATTCAAAAAGGTTTAGCATCTATGGATAGAGTAAATGCCTTTCTTCAAGAAAAAATTACTATCAACAATAATGCAGATGCGATACCAATTAGTGCATTAAAGGAATCTATTTTAATAAATAATATTTCATTTAAATATAAAAATAAAAATGTATTAAATAATATTTCGTTTAGCATTCCTAAAAATCAAAAAGTAGCCATAGTTGGTTTGTCTGGAAGTGGTAAATCGACATTGGTACAATTGTTACTACGATTTTATGATGTACAACAAGGCAATATTGCTATTGATGGAACAGATATTAAAAAGATTAACTTAAATGACTTAAGAAATCAATTTTCGTTCGTAACACAGCATGCTGTTTTATTTAATGATACGATTAAAAACAATATTATTTTAAATAATGAATATAATGAACAGCAACTCAATCGTGTAATTGAATTGTGTAATTTAACGACTATCATCAATCATGCAGAACATGGTTTGGCTACATTTATTGGCGATAATGGTATTAAATTAAGTGGTGGCGAACAACAACGCTTGGCATTAGCAAGAGCTGTTTATCACGATGCACCTATTTTAATTTTAGATGAAGCTACTGCTCATTTAGATAGTAGTAATGAACAAATGATTCAACAAGCATTAGCTAAGTATTGGCAAAACAAAACAGCTATTGTTATAGCTCATCGTTTATCTACGATACAACAATGCGACAATATTATAGTGCTAAAAGAAGGCAATTTGGTAGAGCAAGGCAATCATCAAACACTAATGCAATTACAAGGCGAATATTTTAGATTGGTAAGTTTACAACAGTTATAGTTTAATCCAAACCTGGTGCGTTCCATGAGTCGGTTTTAATTTCTACGCTGTTGGCTTTGTTGATTGCTTTACTAGCTCGTTTCTTATTAAAAATCATAGAAATCGTCATAATTATACTAGTACCTATAATGATAAATAATAGTATGCCATTGTCAAAATCATCGGCTTGATGTTCTTTTGGAATTGCATAAAATAATAAGATGGTAATTAAACCTCTTGGTGCAATAAATAGTTGTGGAATAATATCTTTTCCTATAAAAATTCGTAGCAGAATAAATCGAACTATATATATAATGGCTAGTAAAATCAAACTAATTACTACTACATCTATGTTTGCTAGTGATGCAAATGTTAGCGTAATACCAAAAATCACAAAAAAGAAAGTTCGTACCACAAATGAAGTTTCCATGGTAATATCGTGTAAACTGTGATAAATACTGTGTACTTTATTTACATCTATCAATCGTTTTAGTTTGCCTCTAAAAAATAATTCGGTGTTGGCAATTACCAAACCAAAACTTAAAATAATTAGCAACGACGATAAATGCATTTGTTTTCCAATGGCATATAATAACATCAACAGTGCTATTAGTAAAAACAGTTTTACTTGACTTTGTAACTTTTGAAATACTAATACTATAATATAACTAAATATAATAGATAGTAGTATTGTTATAAATATATTTATAGAATATTCAACAACTCCAGAAGAAAAACTATATTGTTTGTGATGTGCAATTGCTAGTGATTTACTTTTAAGCTGTGCTGTAATAAAGTAGAAAAGCATGATTCCCATAATATCAGAAAATGTACTTTCATATATATGAAATTCTTTTTTGTCTGCTCTTAAATTACTTACACTTGGTATAATAATAGCACTTGATAAAATAGATAATGGTGTTGCATACATCCACGCTTGCATGGTAGTAAGTGTTGGTATAAAATGCATGAGTACTTTTACCGTAAGAAAAGCAGAGCCAAGTAAACCAATCAATGCTACTAAAAATGCACTGGTAATTGGTTTTATTTTATCTCTATCTAGTTTGAGTTCTAGTGCAGCTTCTAGTACTATCATGATTAATCCAACGATGCCTAACATTTCTAGTACTGGAAAAAAGTCGAGATTATAGATATTGAAAAAATCTAGTACAAATTGTAGTAAGATACCTAATACTATTAATAATAATACAGAAGGCACACCTGTTCTTTTTGAAATTTCTCCGAAGAAAAATGATATAATTATTATAATTGAACATATAATAATTAAGTTGTATGATGATAATATTTCTGAATACATAGTACTTAGTTTTCTTTAAGTTTTAATTGATATTCATCTGACTTTAACAATTCATATATTGTATGTATATATTTATGATTAATCAATACTATACTAATGTAGATTGTGTTTTCTTTAGGTATTATAATTGGTTTGTTATTGTTTAGTAAGAATGGAAAATCGAATAGAATTTGTTTTACTGTATTGATGATTTTGTGTACATCTGAAGTTTCGTTTAATGTAATTTCAAATTCTAAATGTATTGGTTCTTGCACATTTACTGTTGATGTTATAAAGTGATACAGTTGATGATAGTGTATAAAATGCTTTTTTTCTATGTTAGATAACACAATGCCTGTGTTTAAAATCTTGTCTATCACTCCATTATAATTGAGCACACTAAAACGAATGCCTTCTTTTAAATTGAGTTCATAAATTAACCAAGTTCCTAACACAAATGATTTTATAACTCTGTAAAACAATGCAATAACTATCAGTAAGAAAATACTATTCCAAAGTATATGTACACTTACAAAACATACCATTATTATAATTATTCCAATAATTAATATTAATCTATTTACTAAATATTGTAGTGGTTTATTATTGGTTTTTTCAAAAATACTACTCGATAATTTATTATGATACAAGAACATCAATACTATGATTACAAAGGTAATAAGTAAAAAACCAGTCCATGTAAGTCCTATTTCGCTTGGATTAATCATAGTTAAATTTTAAATCAAAATCGTGCAAAATATGTTCAACATAATCTATAATTGCTTTGTTTACATTAATTTCTCCAAAGTTATTGCGTACTAAAACTTTGCAATTCAACAAGTTTTGAATTTGCAATTGTCCACTCCTACTCGACTTCGCTCCTATATTTTTAAGCATTTCAAATTCGTCTGTCTTTTTCAACTTTAAAATATATTTTAATAAATATCTATTTCTTTCAATTAAATCGACAAAAGAATCTGGTGTACTTAATATATGTTCATACTTTTGTCTGGTAGACAAATAAAAATGTTTTAAACAAGCACCAATATTATTATGTGTATGCTGTATAATATATTGTATATATTTTTCTATTTTTTGATTTTCATCGTCCCAAGATGCTGACTGATTGTCTTCTTTAATAGACGCAATATATCGTAGTACAATGGCTTTTAAAATATCATCATTAGAAGTAAAATTGGTACAATACTCTGCTATAAAATAGTCGTTAAATCTAAAATAAGTATCTAGATGATGTTTCATCCAACCATTAGTTGAAACTATAAAGAATATATTTTTATTATATTTATTGATATTATAAATAAAAGTATTGATATTGTCATACAAGCTATTCTGTTTATCTCTCCACAATTCTAAATCATCAATAGCTAAAATTACTTTATCTTGATAAATATATTTATTAATAAACTTTAATGCTTCTTCTAAATTGTATTCTACTTCAAAATTTCTACCTTTATAATGTATCGTAGTGTGTGGTTTTAAATAAACCACTGGTAATTTTGGAATTGCTAAATTAATAGATTCTAGTATTGTACTTTTTCCAGTTAGTGCATCACCATAAACCAACAAAGCACCTTTATTTCCAGCATTCCATTCTTTAATTGCCACTTTTGTAAGCTGATAAACATCGTTTCGTTCTACTAAAAATGACTTGCCAATATATCCTTTTTTAAGAAACAACGATGTAGTAGCAATGTCTTGTTGTTGAATGGTATTGTGTTGTATAAAATCGAAAGTATCTAATAAATTTAAAACGGTATCATCATCTTTATAGAAATATTTTCGCAAGCTTCTTTTAAACTTTTGATAGTTTCTTTCCCAAAATCCAAATTTATATTTAACAATTTTGCCATTGGCTTCTCTATTAAGATTCACTCTATAAATAAAGTAATCATTATTATTAAATATATTAGTAGTTTTAAAAGTTTCATTAATTGTTTTAGCTAAATCTTCATTTTTAGCAACTAAATCTACTAGAATTTTATTGGCATTTTTAGGAATATTGCTAATCGGTTGCAACACAGTTTCCATATTGTATGGCAAATTTTCTTTGAGTTTTATTTGTTGCACAATTTCTTTAACTCTATTGTTTACATTGATTAAAGACAACAAACATCGGTCGTGAATTTGCTCACTTAAATTCTTTAAATCGTAAAAAACTGGATAAATTTCTGCTTCGAGCCAAGCACTAATTTCTTCTTTAAAATCTATGGTTTTAACCAACAACTCTCCTTCTGCTACACCACTTGCAATATCACATTGTTCTAAAGTATTGATGTCTAATTCTGTAAAAGAATACTTTGTTTTATGCACTTCTATCGCTTTGTAGTGTTTATTGATGAGCTTTTCCAACGCTTCCAAATCTTTGGCTGTCCACTCTGTAAATTCTTGTTTAATGGTTTGCAAAAACGATTCGGTTTGATTAATTGCAAAGTTAGCTTGGTCGTTTAAAACTGCTGTACTATCAATTAATTTAGCTTTATACTCAACAATATCTGCATTAACAACTTCTAAATTTTTATAGGATTGTATAATTATTTTGATGTGTTCGATTAACTTTTGTAGTTGTTCTACTATGATTGTACTTGGATTGGTTTCGTGTTGCCAAGCATCTAGTTTTTTTTGTGAAATAGTATCAGTTTGTAATACAGTTAATTCATCTATTATTTCAGAATTTATATTTTGCAATAATATTTTAGTATCTGACTGATTGATAGTAATATTAGTACTTATTGTTTTATCTTCAATAGCTGAAATGGCATCTTTATAAACTCTAAAATTAATATCTCTTAATAGTATAGCTAATTTTTTAAATTTAAATGCCGTTTCATATTGCAAAGCTGTAATGGCATTGGATGATAATTGAAATGGATTTTCTTGAATTAATTTTATACAGAATTCTACGATTGCAATACTGTGTTCTGTGATATTTTCCATAGAAATATCAGTAGTATCAAAATCGTTGATAAGCAATTGCATTTTATCTTTCCATGCATTTATCATACTCAATAATACGCCAAATTTTCTAAATATTACAGTTTAAAGAGCATAAATTAGCAATGGTAAATTTTATTTATTGTCTATATTAGATAAGTGTACTTATCTTCAAGAAACAATATATTAATAAGTTTAGGTATATATTAATGAAGCAAAATCTATTTGTTATAAATTTACAATTTAACTTTCTAGTATTTCTACTCCAATTTCTTGCAGTTTTAAAATGGTATCAGATAATAAATCGCTAGGAATATTTACTATAAATTTAGATATATTATCTATATTACTATTTATTATTTCTATTGGAGATACTAAAATATTATATACACTATTTAATTGTTCATAATTGCACTGAAAAATTATCTGTTCGTAGTGATACACTTCTATAATATTGGTTGCCATAAGTGTTTCATTAGCACTTGCTTTATAAGCACTAATTAATCCAGAAGTACCTAATTTTGTTCCTCCAAAATATCGAACAACAATGAGCAACACATTTTTTACATTATAGCTATCTATTTGTTGAAGTATTGGTTTTCCTGCAGTGCCACTTGGTTCTCCATCATCAAAAGCTCTAAAATTGTTATCATCAAAACCTAATCGATATGCAAAACAATGATGCGACGCTTTTTTATGCATCTGTTTTACATAATTAATATATTCTTTTATAGCTAATTCATTGTCAACAAAATAAGCATAACCAATAAATTTACTTGCTTTCTCTTTGTATATAACACCTTCAATATTTTCTACTGTACGATATTTCATGACAGAAATCCAATTAAAACAATCGACAGAATTGCTAATGCAATGCCAATAATTTTTTGTTTGTTTAATTGTTCTTTAAATAGAATAAATCCGCTTATAGTTGTAAGCATTACTACACTTATATTGTTAATTGGAAATATTACACTTGCTTGCATTTTAGATTGCTCTAATGCTTTTAATAGAAAAAATAGTGAACCATAGTTTGGTATTCCTAATATAATTCCTGCAATAATATTTTTTAGTTGATATAAATCTTTCTTATAAAAATTAGCTGCAAAACTTAATGCAAATGCACCAAAAAAGACAGTAGTATTAGTAATGTGTTCCCAACCATCTATAAATAATTTATTCTGAATATAGTTATAAACTGCATCACATAATCCACCACCAATAAAAATAATTAATGGCAACAGCAATACAAATTTAGTAGGTGTTGCTGTTGATTTTTCTTTGTTGAATGAAATTAATAATACAGCAATTATTGCCATCAATATACCAATGAACTTTATTATAGTTACAGCATCATTATATAAAAAAATAGCAAATATTACTGGAATTACAAAAGATAGTTTAAAGGCAATTCCTGTGGTAACTACGCCAAGTGTTTGCGATGAAATACCAACCATACTAAATATTATATAAAAGCAACAACCTAATAAAAATGGCACTAAAGCGTATTGCCAATGTATCATAGCTTGTATAGATTGCATTGGTGTTTCTAAAAATAATAAACCAATTAATACACAAACTAAGTAGTTCCACACTATACCATAATTTGCTGTAATATTGAATTGTTTATACATTCTCATAATAAGTACTAACAATGTAGTACAGATTATACTTAAAATTAAATATATCATTTAGTAATTTTATATAATTTATCTTGATTAATATTACTTACAACAGCGTTTTGTAAATTTATTTTTGGTGCTGCAATTCCATTGTTTAATTGTTTTTCATTTTGAAGTACATATATCTCATTCCAAGCATCTGCTTTAATAAATGCATTTAAAATAGCACTTCCGCCTTCTATCAAAACACTAATAATATCATGTTGATATAGTCTTTTTAATACTTCATAAATATCATATATATTATTTACTTTTATTGAATAAATATTTTCGTCTAAGTCATTTTCTGTAATTACTCGATAATTATCATCACTAAAAAAGTATTTATTTTTATTTAATTCAATATCATTAGTCATCAATAATCGCAATGGTGATTTTCCATAAGCAAATCGTACTGTTAGCTTTGGATTATCAATATTTAAGGTATTGTTTCCTATTAATATTCCTTGAAATTTTGTTCGCAATTGATGTGTCCAAAACTTAGTAGCATCATTAGTAATTTTAGTGCGTTCATTGTGTTTAGCAATAAAACCATCTTTACTTTCTGCCCATTTTAAAGCTACAAAAGGCATTTTATGTTGATGAGCATAAAAGAAATGTTGCATTTGTTGTTTCGCTTCATTTTCTAAGATACCTTCAATCACTTCAACACCATTTTTTTGTAAGTGAGCAATGCCTTTTCCGTTCACCAAACTATGTGTATCTCTCGTAGCAATAACCACTTTTGGAATTTGATGAGCGACTATCAAATCTACACATGGTGGCGTTTTTCCATGATGCGAGCAAGGTTCTAAACTCACATACAGCGTAGCATTTTTAATTAGATGTTTATTGGCTTCACTAACACTATTAATACAATTTACTTCTGCATGATTTCCGCCAAAAGCACTAGTAAATCCTTCGCCAATTATTTGATAATTATAAACCAACACAGCACCAACCGATGGATTTGGTGTAGCAAAACTCTGATTGATTTTTGCTAAAGTCAAACATCGTTGCATATATAAGATATGTTGTGTTAAATTCTCCAATTAATTTGTAACTTTCTGCAAAAATAAGCTTTGCAACTGTATTCTTTCCAAAAATTGATGATAAATATTCTAGCTGAAGAATTTAGTGAACGAGAATCAGAACAGTTATTTAAATATATTATAGAAGATTATTTTCAACAAAATTATAATTTAATTAAACAAATTATTTTAAATGATGACCAGATTGAAGATTTAAGTTATATTATTCAAAAAGTGTGTAATCATTATCCAATGCAGTATATTTTTAATCGTGCAGATTTTTACGGACTTAAATTTTATGTTGATGAAAGTGTTTTAATTCCTAGAGCAGAAACTGAAGAATTAGTACATCTTATATTAAAAGAAAATAATGATGATGCTAAACACATTATAGACATTGGAACTGGAAGTGGTTGTATTCCTATTACATTAAAAAAACATCGACTCAATTGGACTGTTGATGCTATTGATATTAGTACAGCAGCATTGACTATTGCAGAAAAAAACGCTAGTCACCTTGAAACCAATATTGATTTTATACATGATGATATTTTAAACATCAAAAATAATTATAATAAATATGATATAATTATATCTAATCCACCTTATATTCCAAATAAAGAAAAGACTGTAATGAGTGCTTCTACAATTATGCATGAACCAAAACTAGCTTTGTTTGTAGATGATGATAATCCACTCATTTTTTACGAAGCCATTGCTCAATTTGCACAACATCATCTCAACGAAAATGGAATAGTGTATGTAGAAATTAATGAGTTTCATGCAAACAATACCATTCAAGTATTTAAGCATCAAAACTTTAAAAAAGCTGAAATTATTAATGATTTAGCCAACAAACCAAGAATTATAAAAGCAATTAAATAATAAAACTACTATATTTGAACAAAATCGGTTTATGAAGACAAAATACTTTATATTATTACCTATTATTTTATTTACTATTTCATGTAAACAAAAAAAACAAGTGGTTCAACAACCAGATGTAGTTGCAGCACACATAGATACTACCGTTAATCCAGCAGACGATTTTTTTGCTTTTGCCAACGGAAAATGGATAGCAGAAAATCCAATTCCAGCAGCGTATTCTAGTTGGTCTATTTGGAATTTAGTAGAAGACGAAGTACAAGAACAACTAAAAACAATTAGTGAAGACGCAGCCAAAAACAAACATACTGCTGGTAGTAATGAGCAGAAAATTGGCGATTTCTATATTTCTGCAATGGACACCAATGCTATTGAAAAAATAAAGTTACAACCATTACAAAAAGAAATTAATAAAATTAAAAATATTAAAAATACTACTGATTTAATCAATACCATTATCGATTTACAAAATATTGGTGTTGGTGTTGCTTTTAATCTTGGTGTTTATGCTGATATGATGAACAGCAATAAAAATATTTTATATATTTGGCAAGGTGGTTTAAGTTTGCCTAATAGAGATTATTATTTCAATACAGATAAAAGAACGCTAGACATTGTAAGTGATTTTAAAACTAAACATTTGCCTACAATGCTTAGTAATGATACTATGATTAAAGACACTAAAGCTAGTAGTCTAAAAATTTATCAGTTGGAAAAAATATTAGCTAGCAATTCTAAAAAATTAGAAGAGTTGCGAGATCCTTATGCCAATTATAATCCTATGACTGTTGATGAATTAAATCAACTAACACCAAACATAAATTGGACAAATATATTTAAACAACTCAATATTAATCCAGATACGATTATAGTAGAACAACCTCAATTTTTCAAAGCACTTAATAATCAAATCACTAAAACAGATTTAAATACTTGGAAAGAATATTTATATTTTAATTTATTAAGTACCTATGCACCTTATTTGAATAAATCTGTTAAAAATGAAGATTTTAGATTTTACAGTACTGTAATTAGAGGAAAACAAGAACAATTGCCACGATGGAAACAAGCTATTGATTGGGAAGAAAGTGTAATGGGCGAAATATTAGGTCAACTGTATGTAAGAGATAATTTTTCTCCAGAGTTAAAACAAAAATACGAAGACTTGTGCGACAAAGTTTTTGATGCTTTTGCCAATAGAATCAAAAATCTAGATTGGATGTCCGACTCTACTAAACAAAAAGCATTGTATAAGCTTAGTAAAGTCAACAAAAAAGTAGGTTATCCAGATAAATGGAAAAACTTCTCTGAATTAAAAATTACCAAACACTCACTAGTAGAAAACATTATTAATTCAAATATATTTTGGACAAATGATAATTTAAGTGACTTAAACAAACCAGTAGATAAAACCAAATGGGAAATGACACCACAAACATATAATGCATATTATAGTTCTTCTAATAATGAAATTGTTTTGCCTGCTGCAATTTTTAAGTTTCCTGGATATAAAGATGATGAAATTGACGATGCAGTCATCTATGGTTATATTGCTGCATCTACGATTGGTCATGAAATTACACATGGATTTGATGATGAAGGCAGACAATTTGATGCTGATGGTAATTTAACCGAATGGTGGACAGAAAATGATGCTAATTTATTCAATCAGAAAGCAAAGGTAGCTGTTGAACAATTTAATAATTATACGGTATTAGATAATATTCATTTAAATGGCGAAGCAACACTTGGCGAAAATATTGCAGATTTAGGTGGTATTGTAATTGGTTTAGATGCTTTTAAGAAAACAAAACAATATAAAGAAGGTAAAGAAATAGCAGGTTATACACCATTGCAAAGATATTTTTTAGGTTATGCTTACGGTTGGATGGGACATATTAAAGATGAAGATTTAGCGAATAGAGTGTATACTGATGTCCACTCTCCTGCTAAGTTTAGAGTAAACGGTCCTTTTTCAAATGTGCCAGAATTTTACGAAGCATTTAATGTACAACCAAATAATAAAATGTACCGACCAGAAAATTTAAGAGTTAAAATTTGGTAATGTAGAGTAGATAACTACTATAAACTTTTATACCATGCTAAGCTTTTTTCTATCATTTGTTGATTGATAGTATCGTTGTAGTTACATGTACCTATTTCTGAAATTAAAGCAGCTTTTATTTCGGTAGCTGTATTTTTTTTATCCATTTTCATATAATCCATAATATCATTAATCTTATACTTCGAAATATTTACTTTTGGATAATATTTTAACAAGACTTGCTGTATTTCTAATAAGTCTTTTTCTTTTAAATTAAAATACTGATTGGCAATATATGCTTCGCACAACATACCTATTGCAATTGCTTCGCCATGTAGCAATGGATTATCGTCTTCATCTACAGAACATGCTTCTATTGCATGACCAATAGTATGTCCGAAATTCAATGTTTTTCTTACTGTTTTTTCAAATGGATCTTCGGTAACAATAGCTCTTTTTACCAATAACGATTTGTATAGTGTTTCTTCTATATCATCATTTAAAATATCTAATTCTTTTAATTTATTCCACTCTGATGCATCGTAAATTAAAGCATGTTTAAACACTTCTGCAAAACCATTAATGAGCTGTTTTTTAGGTAATGATTTTAAAAATTGTATATTGATATAGACTAGTTTCGGATTTTTGAATAGTCCAATTAAATTTTTTCCGTACTGAAAATCGACACCTAATTTACCACCAATAGATGAATCGACTTGTGATAAAATAGTAGTAGGAATTTGTATAAAATCAATACCTCTTTTGTAGCACGATGCAGCAAATCCGCCCATATCGCCAATAACACCACCACCAAGATTAATAAACAATGCATTTCTATCTATTTGATGATGTATTAATTGATGCCAAATACTCTGACAAGTATCTAAGTTTTTATATGCTTCACCACTTGGTATTTCAATTATAATTGGATTTTTTATAACTTGTTTTAATAATGGTAAGCAGTATTGGTTGGTAATATCATCAACTAAAACAATATACTGACTGTATTTATTTTCATTTAAGAAATTACTTAAGCTGTTAGTACTTTGGTCAAATACTATGGTATAATCTTGTAGTGTTATTGTTTTCATTTATAATTGCAAATTACACATTAGAAATTTATTATAGACAATTCTACTCAACTTATTTAGCAACTACTTTTGTCTTGATGCAAAAGTACAAAAAATTAAGACTGCATCTCTTCTCATTGTTCAATAGACAAATCTAGCTTTAATAACTAGCAAGCTGTGTTCTAGTACAATTGCTTATTTTGTAGCAGCTTTGGCTTTGCTTAATTCATTTGACTTTTTATAAGCTGCTTCTACTCCATTTTGAATATTATCATAAAGGTTGGTATCGTTGAATATTTTAAAAGCAGCTTCTGTAGTTCCGCCTTTAGATGATACTCTAGAAATCCATTCTTTACAAGATAGGTTGTGTACTTTATACAATTCCACAGCACCTAAAAATGTTTGTTCTACTAGTTTAGATGCTTCTGTATAAGAAAAACCTAAGTCAATTGCTTTTTGTATCATCGCATCCATAAAATAGAAAACATAAGCAGGTCCACTTCCAGAAATTGCAGTAACGCTATTCATTCTGTCTTCATCATAAATTTGAATAGAAACTCCAGTTGTTTCTAATAGTTTTCTGATAAATTCTATTTCTTTTGGTGGAATACTATCATCAACCATAAAACCAGTTGCACCTAAACCAATTTGACAAGCTAAGTTTGGCATACAACGAATGATTCTGTCTGTACCTAATTCTTGTTTGATTTCGGATATAGATACACCAGCCATTATAGATAAAATAATATGCTTAGGTTTTATATATTCTTTTAACTGAGGATAAATAGAATAAGCATCTTGTGGTTTAATTGCTAAGATGATTAAGTCTTTTTCTTCAATAAAATCACCAAAATCATTAGAGACTTGTCCTAGTTTCAATCTATTCAAATCAAAAATTTGATTTTGGTCTTTTTCTATAATTGTGAGTTGCTTGTAGTGTAAAATCTTTGCATTTAAAAAACTTTCAGCAAACGATTTTCCCATATTTCCACCACCTACTATAAGTACATTCATAAGGTGTAAAAATAAAAAAAGAATATTAAATGAAGCATAAATTTTAACTGGATTTAAAAATTCATTTTTTAATCATCTATTGTTTTTTTATAGTAAGACTAAAATAATTTATTTTTATTATCAAGAATAATCAAGAATACCATTACTTCACTACAACAAAGCAGTTGTACTAAGTAATATTCCATCTTCATCTACATAAATATATTGATTAGGTACGAAATCAACATTAGCAAAATTAATGACTTCATTTAGCAAACCAGTTTTTCGTTTTACGGTTTTCTGCGGATTGGTATTTAATGCTCTAATTCCAATTTCCATAGCATTTATAGCTACACTATCTCTAATACAACCATATACTATGATGCCTTCCCACTCATTTTTTATAGCAGCAGCAGCTATTAAATCGCCAACCAAAGCACAACGCAAAGAACCACCACCATCTACTACTAGCACTTTGCCTTTGCCATTTTCATTTCGCAAGGTATCTCCTACTAGCGTATTGTCTTCATGACATTTTATTGTAACTATTTGTCCGCTGAACTGTGTTTTATTTCCGTACGATTGAAACATTGGTAAAGCAACCTTTACATGGTCTAAATGTTGGTCGTATAAATCTGCTGTTGAAAAACTCATGACAATTATTTGAACATAAAAATATAAATTTCTGTTTTAATGTCTAATTTTAATTTATGGACGAACGATTTACCAATCATTTAATGATGATTAGACCTGCGAACTTTAGTTATAATATAGAAACTGCACAAAATAATTATTTTCAAAATAATATTTCAAATAATAATAATAATAATATACAAGAAGAAGCACTTATTGAGTTTGATAGAATGACTTCATTATTATTAAAAAATAATATATCGATTACCATAATTAATGATACAATAACACCTATAAAACCTGATGCCATTTTTCCTAATAATTGGATTAGTACACATAGCAATCGAACTATTTTTCTATATCCTATGTATAGTAAAAATAGAAGTGTAGAACGCAGACAAGATATCATTGATTTACTTCGAGAGAAATTTAATTATAATGAAGTCTTTGATATTAGTGATTACGAAAAAAGAAAGCAGTTTTTGGAAAGTACTGGCAGTATTATCTTCGATAGAAAAAACAAAATTGCATACGCAGCTCTTTCTCCTAGAACAGATAAAGATTTATTTATAGAACACTGTCAACAATTAAATTATACACCAATCTATTTTCATAGTTATGATGTTCATCAACAATTAATATATCATACTAATGTAATGTTTGCACTTGGTAATAATTTCGCTATTGTTTGTTTAGAAAGTATTACTGATAAAAAAGAACGAGCATTGGTCATTCAATCATTAGAAAAAACTAATTATGAGATTATTGATATTTCACTAGAGCAAGTATATCATTTTGTAGGCAATATGTTACAAGTAATTAATATTAATGGTGATTATATTTTATTGATGTCATCTCAAGCTAGAAATGCACTGACTATTTCGCAAGTAGAAAAAATCAAACAATATACTCAACTACTAGATTTTGATATTGAAATAATAGAAACTATTGGTGGTGGAAGTGTACGATGTATGTGTTGCGAACTGTTTTATTAATTATTTTCACTGCATAGTATATATATACTCAATTTTTACGCTTCATCTTCTACAGATTGTGTGTAAATAGTAATGTCTTTTTCAAAAGAATCTGAATTGGCTATTACATGTGCAAAAATATTATGCACTGCTTCTAATGCAGAATTATCGTTAATCAACAATTGGTCATATCCAAATATCAAAATATTTATTTTTTCTTGTTCTATCCAAGATAAATCTGACATAATCTCATCTAAAGAATCTAAGTTATGTGAAAAGTAATCTGGAAATTGCATAGCAGCAGCAATTTGCTGAAAAAATTTATCTCTAGTAGTAGATTTTGTTCCATCTACAAATGCCAAATAAGTGTCTTCTACAATCAAGTAATCTGAAAAAATATGCATAGTCATTTATTTTATTTGAATAAAAGATTTATAATGATCTTTAGTATAATAAGCACTGCCTTCTGATTCTGTAACCAATCGTTCAGCACCTCTGTTTTGTCCATTTACTTTTTTATGAACATCCCATTCTTGATAAGCCGTTTTACTTCCATCTGCATGTCGTTGTGGCAACAGCTTTTCATAGTTATTAAAAACTCTTCCACCAACATATCCATCTGGTGCTTTATGATTGGCTTCTACATACTGTAGTGTTGTTATCACATAATCTGGAACATCTGCATTATATTCAATAGAAGATGATTGATTATCACTTGTATTCGTATTATCTTCTACAACAACTGAGTTATTATTTTTATCTACTTTTGGACTAGTCAACTTAAAGATGAGAAATCCGAATACAAAACCTAATATGATTAAAGCACTTTTTTTAATAGCTAATATTTTTTATTGATTTGCTTTAGCATGGTCTGCCAAAAACTGAGCCAAACCTTTATCGGTTAATGGATGATGAAATAAACCATTAATTGAGTTTAACGGACATGTAACTACATCTGCTCCAATTTCTGCACACTTAATAATGTGTAATGGCGTTCTTATAGAAGCTGCTAGTATTTTAGTATCATACATATAATTATCATATATTAGTCTTATTTGTGCAATAAAATCTAATCCATCATAATTAATATCATCTAATCTGCCAATAAACGGACTTACATAAGTTGCTCCAGCTTTTGCAGCTAAAATGGCTTGTCCTGGAGAAAAAACTAGCGTACAATTTGTTTTAATACCTTTGTCTGAAAAGTATTTTATTGCTTTAATACCATCTTTAATCATTGGTACTTTTACTACAATATTTTTGTGAAGTGCTACCAACTCCTCTCCTTCTTTAATAATACCATCAAAGTCTGTAGCAATAACTTCTGCACTTACATCACCATCTACAATATTGCAAATGTCTATGTAGTGTTGTTTTACTTTATCGCTACCAGTTATTCCTTCTTTTGCCATTAAAGACGGATTTGTAGTAACTCCATCTAAGATTCCTAAATCGTTTGCTTCTTTAATCTGACTTAAATTCGCTGTGTCTACAAAAAATTCCATATTTATTTTTACTTATAGACACAAATATATTGAAAATAAGCTATTTAATACCTATTCCTTCATCAACAGAAACATTTTGTTGTTGATTTTCATCTTGATGCTCTTTTGCAAAAACAATTTCGTATTCTAAAGTATTATAAATTGCAAAATTATAATATTTGTTAGCATCGTATAAATAAGTACTTTGCGATTGTATAATTTCAATGGTAGTTTCTCCATCAGAATAAACTAAAATATGATTGTATCTGTCATAAACTTTATCTCTAACAAAAGAGAAACCATTTGTTAATATAGCTTGAATGTAATCATTATACTTACAAGTATCTTTTAGCTGAAACGAAATTCTGTTTTTCTTATAATGATTTGGTCTATAAATAAAATCAATAAACTCAACATTACACGCTTCAGGTTCACCAGAAATTCTAAAATTATATTCTACCATATCTTTCCGCCATTCAGCAAAATCATACATATACCAACCTTTTTCTTCTAAAGCAACATTAAGTTGATCTGCATCTAATAACCGATAGAAAAGAAAGTCCTGCAACTCAATTGCCTTGACTTGTTGTACACTTATACATAGTAAAGCATACAATACTAAATTTAAAAATTTATACATATTAGGGTTTTTACTAATGTAAATTTAGCATTAAGAAATGAAAAAAGCAAATTATTTTAAAAAAATGTTAACAGATTTAAAATTTAGCATTCTGTATCTTTGAGGCCATGAATAAAGCATTTTATCCTTTAGTATTTGCAGGTATTTTAGCAGCAGGTATTTTATTGGGTTATAAGATACAAGGTCTTAACAATAAACAAGCAGATACTGTACTTTTTAATAGTGGCAATTCTAAATTAGATTATATACTACAACTAATTAATGCCAAATATGTAGACGATGTAAATATCGATTCTATTTATGATGGTGTTATCACTTCTGTATTAGAAAATTTAGATCCGCACTCTGTGTATTTACCACCAGTAGAAAGTCAGCAAGAGGCAGAAATTATGGAAGGTAATTTTGATGGTATTGGTATTGAATTTATGATTTTGAAAGATACCGTTAATGTAGTGAATGCAATTGCTGGTGGTCCGTCTGAAAAATTAGGTATAAGTGCTGGAGATAAAATTTTAAAAGTAGACGATTCTGTTTTTGCAGGTATTGGTGTTACTAACGAAATGGTTTTAAAAAAATTAAAAGGACCTAAAAACACTAAAGTAAAAGTAACCATGCTAAAAAATAGTGGCAAACAAATTACCTATACTATTACTAGAGATAAAATTCCTATTTACTCTGTAGATGCAGGAATAATGCTTACTAAAGATATTGGTTATATTAAAATAAGTAGGTTTGCTGCTAGTACCTATACCGAATTTGCTCAAAAATTAGATGCACTTGAAGCTAAAGGCATGAAAAAACTCATTTTAGACTTACGAGGAAATGGTGGTGGATATATGGATCAAGCGACTAAAATTGCAGACGAATTTTTAGATGGCAAGAAATTAATTGTGTACTCGCAAGGAAAATCAATTCCAAAAATGGAAGAATTTGCAGGAAAGATTGGCAACTTTGAAGAACAACCATTGGTAGTTTTGATTGATGAAAATTCAGCTTCTGCTAGTGAAATTGTAAGTGGTGCATTGCAAGATTGGGACAGAGCTACTATTATTGGACGCCGTTCTTTTGGAAAAGGACTGGTACAAGAAGAAATTCCTTTTAAAGATGGTTCTGCTTTAAGATTAACTATTGCCAAATATTATACACCTTCTGGCAGAAGTATTCAAAAACCTTATAACCACAACAATATAGATTACTATAGCGAAGTTTATCAACGCTACTCTCCTAATGGTGAATTATTTAACAAAGACAGCATTAAAGAAAATAAAAATTTAGAATACAAAACAAAAATTAAAGGACGAACTGTTTATGGTGGTGGTGGTATTACACCAGATATTTTTGTTGCATTAGATACCAGTTACTACAATCCGTTTATAAGTGCAATTTACAGTAATAATTACCTAAATGAATTTGCAAATAACTATAGTATTAGTAATAAAAAAACACTGCTAAATACTTATAAAACGGCTACAGAATACATTAACAAATTTACTATTTCTGATGAGCTATACAATAGCTTTGTAGACTACTGTATAAAAAATGGAATGAATAAAAATAAACTCTTATTTAAGAACACATCAAAATCTTTTATAGCTATTCGCATAAAAGCTGTTTTAGGTAGATATTTATTTAATGATGATGTATATTATATTGTTCTATCAAAAACAGACAAAGACATACAAGCAGGAATTAAAGCACTTAATAGTCTTTAATGTAATACTAAAAATAAATATCTATTACAATTCTAAACCATTTCAATTTTATAATTACAAATCCTCACTACTTTTGGTGAGGATTTTTTATTTTTATACTATGAACCAACCAACATATCAATACTACAATCAATTATTTAAAGATTTGCATTTGCCTTTAGCTTATGTCGATATGAATATGCTTAACCAAAACATTAATGATATCGCCACGAGAGCAAATAAAACCAACATTAGAATTGCTAGTAAATCTTTAAGATGCACTCATATATTAAAACATATTTTAGAATCAAATGCTATTTATAATGGCATTATGTGTTTTACTACACAAGAAGCTATTTGGTTAAGTCAACAAGGTTTTGATAATTTATTGCTTGGATATCCTTCCGTAAACAAAGATGAAATCCAGACTATCTGTCAACTAACAAAACAAGGCAAAAAAATCATCTTAATGGTAGATAGTATAGTTCATTTAGAGTTGGTGAATCAAATTGCTAAAGCAGAAAATACCATTCAACCTTTGTGTATTGATTTAGATATGTCTTCTGATTTTCCTGGTTTACACTTTGGCGTAATGCGTTCTCCTTTAAATACCGTAGATAAAGCTATTCAAGTGATAGATGCATTTGATAAGTTTCAAAATATCTCGCTAAACGGATTAATGGGTTACGAAGCTCAAATTGCTGGACTTGGCGATAATTCACCACACAATGGAATTAAAAATCCTGTTATAAAATTGCTTAAGAAAAAATCTATCAAAGAAATTGCAAAACGAAGAGGCGATGTAGTCAATTATATCAAAAGTAAAAACCACAATTTAGAAATTGTAAATGCTGGAGGTACAGGAAGTATAGAATCTAGCATACAAGAACCTTGGGTTACAGAAGTTACTGTTGGCTCTGGCTTCTACACTCCTGCTCTATTCGATTATTATTCAAATTTCAAGCACTTGCCTGCTGCGGGTTATGCGGTACAAATTGTAAGAAAACCAGCACCAAATCATTATACTTGTTTAGGTGGTGGCTATGTGGCTTCAGGTCCAGTTGGTGCCGATAAAAGACCAATTCCTTATTTGCCTTTAGGCATTCAACTAACTGATAATGAAGAAACTGGCGAAGTGCAAACACCATGTATTTATAAAGGCAACGAAAAACTAAATATTGGTGATACCATTCTATTTCGTCATGCCAAAGCTGGAGAACTTTGCGAGCGATTTAATGAACTACATTTAATTAAAGACGGACAAATCATCAACAAAGTTCCAACTTATCGTGGTGAAGGAAAGTGTTTTTTATAAAATAATGTATAGTAGAGAGTAGTTAAAATACTTTTTTATTTTTCCACTTTATTTCATTTTAGTAGCATAATTTTTTTCTCAATACTATTTGCATATCACCATTTATTGGTATATTGTAAAAAATTTGAAACATGAGTGTTATAAATAGCAATGCTGTTGGCATTATCAACCCAATTAATGGCAATTTACTCTACGAAATTGATAATCCAAGCAGTAGCGAAATTCAAAATGTCTTTAATAAAGCAAAAGCAGTTCAACAAAAAATAAGCAAAATGTCTGTCGATGAAAGAATTAAAGAAGTCGATAAAATCAGAGCTTATGTAATGGAATATCAAGACCTAATTTTAGATAGCATTATTGCAGAAACTGGCAAATCTAGAACCGATGCTTTTGCTGCCGAAGTTTTTGAAGTCTGCGATGTAATTGATGTGTATAAAAAACTAGCACCCAAATTATTAAAAGATAAAAAAGTACCAATTCCTATTTTTCTAATGGGAAAAAAAGCTCGACAATATTTTGAACCACTAGGAACTATCTTAGTGATTACACCTTGGAACTTTCCTTTTTATCAAGTTATTGTTCCAGCTTTATTAGGATTTATTGCAGGCAATGCAGTTATCGTAAAACCATCTGAAGTTACGCCATTAAAACCTTTGTGGGAACACTTCTTTAAACACAGTGGTTTTATGCAAGATGCCATTCAAGTAGTTATTGGTGGAAAAGATACAGGTAGACAGTTAATAGAACAAAGACCAGACAAAGTACATTTTACAGGTTCTGTAAATACAGGTAAAAAAATTATGGCTGCTTGTGCTGAAAAATTAATTGCCGTAGATTTAGAATTAGGTGGAAAAGATCCTTCTATTGTTTTTGATGATATTAATATTGATAGAACTGTAAATGGCGTAATGTGGGGTGCTTTTACTAATGCTGGACAAAATTGTACGGGTATAGAAAGATTATATGTACAAGAAGGTATTTATGATAAATTTGTAGCTGAATTGGTTGATAAAACTAAAAAATTAAGGTATTCTAATCCAGCAAGAGATACCAAATCGCCAACCGATTGTGATGTTGGTGCTATAACAGCTCCTTTTCAAGTAAAAATTATTGAAGATCATATTGAAGATGCTATAGCTAAAGGTGCTAATTTATTGTGTGGTGGTATTCAAGAAAAAGGGTCACATCATATTCCACCTACCATTTTAGATAATTGTACCAACGATATGAAAATTGTAGCTGAAGAAACTTTTGGTCCTACTATTGCTATCATCAAGTTTAAAACAGAAGCAGAAGCGATTGAGTTAGCAAATAATTCTCCTTATGGACTTGGTGCTTCGGTATGGACAAAAGATATGGAAAAAGGCGATAGGGTAGCAAGAGCTATTCAATGTGGTAATGTTTGTGTAAACAACCACATGATAAACGAAGCCAATCCGTATTTACCATTTGGTGGCGTAAAAGATAGTGGTATTGGTCGCTACAAAGGCGATGAAGGTATTTTAACATTCTGCAATCATAAATCGGTTATTTTAGATAAAATGAATGATATGATTGATCCACATTGGTATCCATATACAGAAAGCAAAGCTTCCTTATTGAAAAATTTAATGGATAGCTATTTTAGCAAAAGAAAAAAATGGCTCAAGTTTGCTAAAAATGGTTTATTGATTGATACAATTGGTAAAAAAGAAAAATTAAAATAAATGATATACGATTTTATTGTAGTTGGTTCTGGTTCTGGTGGTGGAGCTTTGGCTTATTATCTCAATCAATCTGGTGCTAAAGTATTGTTAATTGAAGCTGGAAAATTTTATAGAAAAGACACCTTTCCTAGAACTGAAGCTGAAACTTCTGCTTATTTATATTGGGGTGGTGGAATAGAATTTTCTAAAGATGGCAGAATGGGTTTTTTAAGAACTCGTTTAGTTGGTGGTTCTTCTATCGTATATCAATGTTTAATGGATAGGTTTGATGATTTGGCTTTTAACGATTGGAAAGACGAATCTGGTGTTGATTGGTTTTCTAATGCTACAATGGATAAACACTATCAGCAGATAGAAACCGATATGAAACTGCACACTTTTGCAGAAAACGAAAGAAACCAGAATGCTAAATTATTTATTAATGCTTGTGATAAGCTAGGTTATAAATGGCATAATCTAAGAAAAGGTCAAGATGATTGTGGTTTTGAAAAAGGCAACGATTGTATTGCGTGTTTAGGTGGTTGTCATAGAGATTCTAAGCAAAGTTCTTTAGTGGCTTTTGTTCAGAAAGCAGAAAAAGAAGGATTGGATATTATTACTGAAACAGAAATTAATAAAGTAGAACCAAACAACGATACTTGTAAAATTCACGGACTAAAAAATGGCAATCCAATTAGTTTTGAAGCTAAGAAAGTAATTTTATGTGGTGGAGCTTTTGGTAGTACCAAAATGATGTATCAATCTGGTTTTGATAAAAAATTACCAGCTTTAGGCAAAAACTTTTCATCGCATCCACAGTTTATGTGGTTCGGTTTTCAAAACGAACCTGTAGATGCTCACAAAGGATATTTTCAATCTGTAGCATCTAAAGATCCTAATTTTAGAAAAGAAGGTTTTAAGTTAGAAAATGTATTTGGTCCTCCAATTTCTATTGCTATGTTGTTTAATACCATAGGTGCAAATCATCAAAAATATATGAAAGACTATAGATACATGCAATGTATTGAAGTAGCAATTAGAGATGAAAATGCAGGTACAATTAAAGTAGATAACAAAGGCAAACTCATCGTAGATAAACCATTAACCAATCAAGATAAAACAAGAAAAGATAAAGGATTGAATGCTATAAAAAATATATTAATAGCAGCAGGTGCAAAAGAAGTGTATGAATCGCCTTTGTATTTTGGATTGCATTTAATGGGTGGTTGTGTTATGGGAACAGATGCTAGTAAATCGGTAGTAGATCCTGAGTTTAAAGTACACGGAGAAAAAACTTTGTACATAGCAGATTCTAGTATTTATCCAAATGCACCAGGTATCAATCCTTCTTTAACTATAAAAGCATTATCGCACAAATTAGCTCAAGAGTTGATAAAATAATTTTAAGATTGACAATGATAAATTTAGATGATAAATTAGTAGAATAAAAATTATCAAGATGGAAAACTTAATGGAAAGAATAACAGTAAATAATGAAATTGTACACGGTAAACCAAGTATAAGAAATACGCGTTATACAGTAGAGCTAATATTAGACTTATTATCATCAGGAATGAGTTTTGATGAGATTATTGATGATTATCCTGCATTAGATATTGATGATATTAAGGCATGCTTGATTTTTGCATCTAACTTAACAAGAATTAAATCTATACATAAAGTAGTAGCGTAATAATGAAACTGTTGTTGGATGCACATCTGCCATATAAACTAATTAATATTTTAAAAACATATAATATAGATGCAATACATACTGATGATTTGCCAAATAAAGAAAGAACTACAGATACTTTCATTAGACAAATTGCAGATACAGAAGATAGAATAGTAGTTACCAAGGATAGTGATTTTCTGGATTCATATTATATAAAAAAAAGTCCCAAGAAATTATTATTAGTAACAACAGGAAATATAAGCAATAAAGTATTGTTTGATATTTTCGAGAAAAATATAAGTAAGATATTAGAAGAA